>DAIRER010000063.1:0-8105 GCA_036795495.1 Pseudobdellovibrionaceae bacterium
GGATCGGGCCCTTTTTTATTCGACACAGAACCATGTAGAGATTCGTTGTTTTACGGTGGACATGAATAAAGAACACATCGTTAAATTAGGTACAAAGTTACAAGTGCCTTGGAGGCACTTATGGCCTTGTTATTTTGGTGAGGAACAATGGTGCGGGACCTGTGAAAGTTGCCAACGTTTTTTTAGGGCCCTTCAACTGAATGGAATATATGACATTAAAAACTAAATTTATTGATCAAAAGATTTTTTATGATGGCCATCAACTGACGCCCCTTTTTGCGTATTATAATTTTCATATTCTTGGGCCATCTATCATAAGTTGGGTGGGAGGCTGTAGCGTGCATCCAGATCAAATGGTGGATGGTGAAGATTTTCTTGCCGGCGAGAAAATTGCTGGCGATGAAATGCTTCATTTTATTGTTGAACTTTTTGATGTTAAGCTCATTTCAATGGTTCTGCTTCAGCGCTTATTTGCGGCCCAGGTCCAACAAAAAATATTTCAAGATTATCAAGTTCAACTTCACAGAGCGGGCGATGATTTGTATTTGGCTGAAAAAAAACTCAGTATCAGCATTGCGGCTCCAGCTGTTCAATCGACCCTGATGCATTTTGCAATGAATATAACCAATGCGGGGACTCCTGTGCCTACAGTTTCTTTACCCGAATTGGGCGTTGTGGATGTGAAAAAGTTTGCAGAATCCTTAATGCTTCTTTTTGTTAAAGAATATGAATCTATCGTCAATGCCACCTGTAAAGTTAAATCCATTTGAAAGTTATGGGTTTGATAGGGTCTGACCAATTAACATACATATCAACTGGCCTAAAGTAGAGCAAAGTTATCCAAAATGATTCTAAACCTAGCACCTTTTCAGTTTTCATTTTAGAATTGTTTATGGAATTCTATTTACTCCCTCTTGTGAATGTGACTTTGTTTCCTTTAACCTATAAGCCGCTGAATTTATCTGAAAAAAAATATGTACAAATGGTGCATGATTCTTTGCGCACACAAATTCCCATTGCCGTAGGTTTTGTTGATGATGCCCAGCGATTGGGTCCCGTAAAAGTGGGCGGAGAGATCTCTTTTGTCAGTGCTCAGGCTGGTTTTGGACATCCCCAAATTGTTGATCAAAGGCAAAATAATTCCTTATTGATTTTTCTTCAAGGCGCAGGAAAAGTCAAAATTGGGAAAGTCATTTCAAATGACCCTTATATTTGTTTTGAAGGAGAGGTCTTTCAAGAAAATCAAAATTTGGATGAAAGTTTGATTCCTTATTTGGGAAAACTTAAAAAAATCCTTGTCGGTTGGATCAATAAACATATTCATGATCCCCTTCAAAAAGATATATTTATAAAGGGTATTCAAAAGCCCGAAGAAATTGTTTCTAATTTTTCGGCCTACCTTATTCGTGATTATGATATTCAACAACAGATTTTTGAGATTCATAACCTTAATGATCAAATTCAATTTTTAGAAAAAGTTGTTAGCTCTAATGAAACACTTTTTTAAGGCAAATAGACTTTAGTCATTCGATAGGAAACTAGTCTATTCAAGAGGGATCACTTTCTGTAAAGTTGAAACATGTCATTTCTAAAACTGAAATCTGAAAAATTAAAACATTCTGAAGTCATTCAGATTCTTGAAGAGAATTTAAATAAAATTCTTGTGGGTAAAAATTTACAAGTGCGACTCTCGTTGTCCGCGCTTTTTGCTCGAGGGCATTTATTAATAGAAGATATGCCCGGAGTGGGTAAGACCACTCTGGTTCAGGCCTTGGCAAAACTGATTCAATTTGAATTTAAACGGATTCAATTTACGAATGACATGTTGCCGGCTGATATTTTAGGAGTTCATATTTTTAACGAAACTCAGAAAAAGTTTGAGTTTCATCCAGGTCCTATTTTTTCCGAAATGCTTTTGGCTGACGAGATCAATCGCGCAACACCTAAAACTCAAAGTGCCCTATTGCAAGCCATGGAAGAACGTAAAGTCTCCTTAGATTCTCATGTTTATCCTTTGCCTGAAGTGTTTTTTATGGTGGGTACTCAAAATCCTCAAGAGCAAGAGGGGGCTTATCCTCTTCCAGAATCCCAGATGGATCGTTTTCTATTAAGAATTTCGATTGGATATCCTGATCGCGCATCAGAAAGAGAAATTTTATTGGGAGAGGATCGTTCTACGCTACTAGAAAATTTAAAGCCTGTTATCACGGTGGGACAGGTTCGAGAAATTCAGGAGCAGGTGAAAACCATTAAAATATCAGAGGCGGTTCTAAACTTTATACAAGATTTAGCTACGGCTTTGCGAGCTCGCCCTGGTGTGGGCATTTCTCCTCGTGGAGTGAAAGCACTATTAAGAGTTTCTCAGTCTTGGGCTCTTTTAGAGGATCGAAGTTATGTGACTCCAGAAGATGTCAAAGTGGTCGCCCCCTATGTGCTTCGACATCGATTGATTCTTTCCTCTGAGGTGATGGGAAATGCAGATGAAGTTTTTAAAGAAGCCCTTACGTCTATTCAGGCGTAGATCAAAACGCCGCATTTATATTGTACCTACACTTCATGGTTTACTCTTTTTAGGTTTAGCTATTTTTTGTATATTGATTGCTGCCACCTATGGCAGCAACTTAGTAAATTTGCTGGCCTTTATCCTGCTTGGAATTTTTATCGTAGCCGCACAAATCTCAAACTCCTATTTGAAAAATATTGATCTAGAGCGTGTGGATGTTTCATCTCATTATGTTAATCAAAAAGGAATTATACGACTTTTGATTAAAAACCGATCCCTTGAGGCTAGAGAGGGGATTCAAATTGAGCTAGGTAAACAATTAGATAAAAAATGGAAAGATTTTTCAATAGAACCTTGGGTTCTTCCACCTCAGGAATTAAAAAGTATCCAAGGAACTTTGTCACTATCCCGTCGTGGACAGTATTTTATTCATCAGATTAAGATTTTTACAACGCGTCCTTTGGGGTTATTTTATGTTTGGTCTCAAGTTCCAGTGAATGTCGAATTTTTTGTTTACCCTGAGCCAAAGGGTCAGGAGGTTCCATTTGATTTTATTGAAGAAGGTTCTTTTGAAAAGAATTCATCAAGAACTCAAACCCCAGAAGATTTTTATCAACACCGTTTATATCAAGAAGGAGAGTCTTTAGGGCGGGTGGATTGGAAGGCTCTGGCTCGAGGTCGTCCCAAGTTAATTAAGGAATTTCAGATACAAGGTGGACGGCAGTGGAATTTGGATTGGAATCAAGTTCATGAATTAAATTTAGAATTAAAACTGTCGCAATTTTCAATGTGGCTTAAACAAGCCCAAGAAAAGAAAATAAAAGTTCAATTTCAACACCCCCGAATTGAAAAAATTGGAGTTGTTAGTCAATCTGATTTTGATAGATGTCTTTCTGTTTTAGCCACAGAGCCAAATAGAGATGAGGGAATTAATGAATTCTAAATTTCTAATACAGGGGCTTGTCTATTTTCAGTTTTATTTAATGTTGGATGTTCTACCTCTATGGGCCATCTATTTAAATGCAATTGTTTTGGGAGTATCGACGCTTCTTTTATTTGATTTTATTCCAAAATTACCTCATTGGATAATTAATGTGTTGGCCCTTGGCTGTGTGGGGTTTGGGCTTTATGAGTTTAAATCTTTTTGGACTATAGATTCGGCAGATTATTTTATTCTCACGTTGATGAGTCTTCGTTCACTTCGTATTGAAAATCTTTGGCAAAAAAGATTTATGATTTATTCTACGATCATAATATTAATGAGCTATCTTGTCGTTAATCAGGACTTTAAAGCTTTAACGTTCATGTTTTTGGGCGTAGGATTAATACTTGTCGCAATATTTTCTTTTGAATACACAACGCCCATTAAATTTAAAAGCACTCTTCGACAGGCTTTTCGAGCCTTACTTTATTCGATACCTTTTTGGATCGTTTTATTTTTTATTTTTCCTCGGTTTAATTTAAGTTTTTTAAATTTTAAAATATCTCAAGCCAGTGTCGGTTTTTCTGAAAATTTTAATCCTGGTCAAATCAGTAAAATTGTTCAATCCAAAGAAATTGCATTTCAAGCAGAAATTAAAAGTCCGAAGAGCCTCCCACAACGTCAAGACCTTTATTGGCGTGTTCTTTATTATTATGATTTTGATGGATTTCATTGGAAACCTCCGGTTTTACCAGTGCGCAAGTCAATAGTTAAAAATGAACAAAAACTTTTAGCTTCTGATTATATTCAAAAATTCACTCTTGGAACCAGTTCCGGTGGATGGATTATGAGCCTTGGATATCCGGACTATGTAGAAATTTTAAATGAAAAATCTAAAAATAAAAAAAATCCTCAAGTTAATAATTTGGGAAATCATATTTTTAAACTGTCTGAAAATTATTCAGGAAGGATGACTTTTGAAGTTTATTCTTCTGAAGAGGATGTTGTAAAAGAAAACTTAATCCAATACTTAAGAGTTCCAGAGGCTTTAAATCCAGACATTCACGAACTTGCCAATAAACTTCAAAATTCTCAGAAAAATTTAACTCAAAAAATTCAAAGTATTATGACCTATTTTGATCAAGAAAAGTTTAAATATACCCTGGAGCCAGGAGAATATGGCGAGGATGGGCTTTCTGTATTTTTATTTAAACGAAAGCTTGGCTTTTGTGAACATTTTGCAGCGGCCTTCGCAACGCTGATGAGGCTTATGGACGTACCTTCGCGTGTGGTTGTTGGATATCAAGGAGGAGAGTACAATCAGGTGGGACGATTTTGGTTGGTCAGTCAGCAAGATGCTCATGCCTGGACTGAGGTTTATGATTATGAATTAAAAAAATGGAGACGCGTGGATCCTACTCAGTGGATTGAGCCTTTGCGCATCAGTTTAGGTGGTGCATATAATCAACTTTCAGAAGAAGAGTTGGCCGAAAAACGTCAGGGCCGTAGCTCATCAGATATGAAGAGCTTTCTGAGTGAATTACAAACTGAATTTCAATTGAGAATAAATCATATAAAAGATTTTTGGGAAAATTTTATTTTGAATTACAATTTAGAATATCAAATGAATCTTTGGAGAGAAATTCTAGAAGAGCTTAAAAAAGAAAAAGTACCCAGTGCCATAGTATTAATTATTTTAATCTATTTATCCTATAAGATATTTATTTTTTGGCGACCTCATTGGACACCAAGAGATGAATATAGAGAGGTTTTCAAAAAATTAGAAGAATACGTTTATAAAAAATACGGCATAAATAGAATTTTAGGAGAAACGGAAAAAGAATATTTAGATAAAGTACTAGATATGAAAAGAAATGCATTGATTCAAAATTCTTTACCACAAGAGGACTTTATTGAAGCCGCTCAAGCTTTTTGGCAGGTTTATTGTTCATGCCGCTATGCCGAAGAGAAGTCAGACTTTCTGCTCATAGAAAACTATAAAAAATTTTTAAGGTCTATGGCAGAAAAACTACCTTCATAGAATTTAGGGGGCATTGCAATTCGCCGTTGCTATCGTTGGAAGTGGGCAAGTCATAATGGTTTGTATCTCAGATAGATTGTAACTTGCTTTACCTATAGCAGGATTGGCTAGGTTAAGAGCATACTCTTCAAGGCTTTGAGCATAGCCAACTTGAAGATGAAATCCACGAATTGCTGCAATTTCATCCTTTGATAACACAAAGGTTTTTGAATAGTTTTTTGAAGATTTCATTGCATCGGATTCTACGGCTTCTGAGTAAGGAACATAGCCATCGATAGGACTATTCCAATGCCCAGTGCTATCGAGTTTTATTTCTATCCAATTCAGTTTTCGTTCATCCCAGATCATGATTCGATCTTCTACAGGAAGGCCCGTTCCACGAATGTCTTTTGGTTCTAAAGCCAAAAGATAGTATTTATACCCGGGAGCTCCATATTCGCTAGAACGCGGGTTTAATTTAAACTCTACAGAATAGCTTGTGTTCGAAAAAATCTGTGTTGTCGGTAGGCCTGAGATGGAGGCAGAAAAAGCTTGGGTATTAATTGTAATCATAGAATTAATTCGACCAACACTGAGCATTTCATTAAAGGCCGTTTGAACGTCGGGTCCTCGTCCATAACCTGATTTAATTTCCCATCCTCCAAGTGAGGTGAGGTCTGATGTTGGCACACTTAGCATAAGGTAGGGATAGGAGGTTGGACTCGTTGGCATTTGAGTTCCAACTACGGATTGCGGCCATTCTTTCCATGATTTATCACTGCTATCATAAAGCAGCCATTTGTTTACTAAAGGATTGTAGGCCCCTAGATAAGACCATTCAAGAGTGGAATCATTAAGATGTTCTGATTCCACATCGATTCTAAAATCTGCACGAAAAACTTGTGGGTTTGAATTAAAATTTTCAATATTAGATGAGAAATTATGATTCACACATTTTTTTGAATCTGAGTGATAAGAGGTATCAGTGGTACATTGACCACAAACCAATACATTTGATGAGTTGTAATACATGTAATTTGGTAGATTGCAGGCTGTTGAGGATGGCCTTGTCATTGTACAATCCGTAACATTTGAACCGCCATTGGCTCCCAAGCATGAATAGACAGTACTAGCACCAAGCGCAGGGAAATTTATATTGATTGGATGGGGTGTTCCATTCAAACAAAATGGACTTCGCGGTGTGGTCTCTGCTACCCCATAGGTTCCTGTTGCATGACCACAAAGACCATTCACTACAGCTCCAGGGGGAGTCATCTCTCGACTTACCGAACAGGTGATGGATGTTCCACCGTTAAGACCATTACAAGTGTAATTGGTAGAACTTCCCGCGGAGGGAAATCCTGGGGAGGTAGATAACCCACCGACATTACAAAAAGGTGTGCGAAAGCTGGTTTCTGAATAAGAATAAGATCCTTGAGCTAATCCACAAACTGCGTTTACAGGACCTGTATTTGTTAAATCCCGAGTCATAGTACAATTCACACTGGTGCCGCCATTAGAACCTTGACATGAGTATGTTGTACTTGTTCCTGAATTAGGAAATACTGGATTAATTGGATTGGCCGTTCCCTGAGAGCAAAGAGGACTACGATACGTTAAATCCGTCGCCAAATAAGACCCTTGAGCTGCGCCACAAGTTCCATTAACCATAAGATTCCCTTGAGCCAGAGTGACAGAGCAGGTTGCGGAAGTTCCACCGTCAGCTCCTAGGCAAGTATAGCTGTTAGTGCCACCGGGAGTTGGTAAACTGGGTGAAGAGGGTTGAGCGGTTCCAGCCATACAGAGTTGAGCTCTAAGTGTTGTAGATCCAGTAGAGTATGTGCCTTGCGCAGATCCACATTGACCATTGATGGGAAGTCCATGGATTTGATTTCGACTTACGGAACAGTTTATTATTTCATCACGACCTACACAAGAGTAAGTCATATTCATGCCAGGCTCTGGAAACTGAGGAGATGAAGGGACAGGGCTTCCAGATTGGCAAAAACCGTTTCTAAAAACTGTTTCTATAGAAGTATAAGATCCCTGAGCGTCTCCACAAGTGCCCAGAAGATCATTATTTCTTCCTTGTGCAGTAAGATTTGCAGATTCGCTGGTTGTATCAAAACCATTGTTTGAACAGTTCTGAAAAGCAAAAGCTATTGAAATACCAATAGCACCGATACTAAATATGCTTATTATCTTTTTATTCATAATTCCCCCGATAAAATTAATTACATAGAAACATTAAAAAAATGTCAAATTTCTGGTAAATAAATCGAATAAACGTCTCTAATTTGTAGTATTTTGAGACGATCACTCACTTATGGTATTGTACGTGCCCTTGCCTTAAGAGGCGGAACTCTATATGTTGGTGGATCGTTCACAACAGCGAACGGAGCTTTACATAGGCATAGTTACAGTTTTCAGTCCTTGAGTGCGAGATCGACACCGGTTATGTTTTTGCACTTCAAGACGATCCGCAGGCGATTAAATCATTACGAAATGCGGCGCTATCAAATAAAAATATAGACTGCCTTTCGATTGCAGATAGTCTTTCTCATCTATCTAAAACAGTTGAAAGTATCAATACAGCCACAATTGAATCTAGTGCCACCGGAACGGCTGGGATGCGGTAGTTCAGAGTCATGCGCAACAAG
>DAIRER010000064.1:0-8067 GCA_036795495.1 Pseudobdellovibrionaceae bacterium
CTCATCGTAATTTTCTCGGTTTCTCCCGTAGTTGGGTCTGTATTTGAAAAATCAAAACCAAAACAACCTTTTGAGAGCTCTTTTGTAACATCAGTAAAGTTATTAAATTCAATCTTTTGACAGTCTTTTCTGATAAGAGTTTTATTTTCAAGATTTATTTTTTTATTTGTTGTGGATTTGATCTGATCAAAAAGTTGAGTGATGATCAATTGGCTAAGTCCTTCAAGTCCCTTTTGTGTAAAAGTCACTTGAGCATAGGGTTCACAGGGCGCAGAGGTCTCGCAATTCGATTGAGCATAAAGATTTAAATTTATGCAAAAAATTGCAAAAGAAATAAAAAAAATATTAATAAGTAAAAAATGTTTCACCACTCTTTTTATCGACATAAATGTGTATTCACTAAAGGCTAGATAGAAGTCCTGAATCTAGACTCGCTACCTGTCGAGTTTTTAGTGTTTTTAGAGATGAAAATGCATTTGTTACATTCAGAATGAGTAAAGATTTGCTACAATAAAAGGGAAAGTAATGAGACTGAAAAATGATTCTCATGGAGGAAAGTATGTCCAGTGTATCAGGTTCAGATAGAGCACGTTATGAAGAGCGTGTCAGAGAAATTCGTGATGAATACGAGGCAAAAGAAGCTAAAAGTACCAAGAAAAAAAATCAAGAAATCAATAAAATGCAGCAGAAGTATGCTGAAGATGTTCGCAATTTAAGTCAAAATCATGATGAAGGATTGGATTCTTTGAGAGATCGAAATAGAGAGGTCATCAATGAACGAGATCAAAAAAATCAACAAAAAATCGAAGATCTTCGTAAGGTCTATGTTGAGTCATTGAGAAGGAAAACTGAAGACTCAGATCAAATGAGATCTGCTCAGAGAGAGGCTTATCAATCCGAAATTGAAAATCATAAAGAAATTTCAGAGAGTCAGAAAGACAATCAAATTAAAAAGTTCAATGACATCATGGAACGAAAAAGCTCAGACTATGTCGAAGCTATCGAGAACAATAGAAACGAATCGCAGTCGAGTATTCGAAGAAATTCAGATCGGATAAATAGTGCTCATGATAAAGAAAAAGGAGATATTATCACTTCTTTTCAAGAAAAAGAAAAAGCACAGAACCGTTTGAATGATGAAATTAAAGACAGTTATCGAAAAGAAGTTTTAAGAAGTCAGCAGGCTAGAACTCGTGACAATGATAAATGGGAAAATCGATATGGAGAGACAATCAAGCAATTTGAGAATGATCGTAGTAGCGCCATCGCTGCAGAAACCTTTCAGCAGGAACGAGATAAAATGCGGGATCGTTATCAAGGGGCCTTGGATGAGCGTGTCGGTGACATGAACTCAAATTATGAACAGTTTGAGAACAAGGTCAGTGATCGGGTGAACCGTCAAGTCAATGCCAAAGGGATTGAAAATCAAAGACTCAAACAAGAATTGAACAATGAAATAGCTAATAATACACGCTTAAGAAGACTTGAACGTGAGCATTTACAAGATGCCTATGAACTTAAGATGAAAGATCTTGAAAAACAAAAGGGCGAAGTTCAAGGGGTGTTTAAAGATATAACTTCAAAACGAGTGTCGAAAGTCATTGATGACTCGCAAAAACTATTTCGAGAAGCCAAACGCGATCAAATGGAAAAAATGAACGAATATGTCACTCGCACCCGAGAAGATCGTGAAATGAAAGAAGCACTTCATAAGGACTTAACCACTCATTTGCAAAAAACAACAGATAAGCGCATCTCAAAAATCCAAGATCAATCGGCCTCTCGTCAGATCGAAACAGAGCGTTATTTTGATGAGTCCGTAGAAGTTCTAAAAGATAATTATTCTGAAAAATTAGACATTCAGCGTGAAAAAACAGCACAGGATTTTGTTAAAGTCACTACGGGTATGACTGAAAAGTTAAGAAATATTGAAGATAAATTGGGAAATAAACTAGATCAGACCATTTCGGCCTACGAAAAGAGGCTAAAGCAAAAAGATGAAGACAAAAGAAAAGAAATTGCTTCGATAAAAAAACAATATGAGTTTCGAATTGAGGATTTATCAAAATCCTCAGAAGACCAAAAAACAATGATTGAAGCAAAATATGAGTCAAAGATTGCTGAAATTAATGACAGTCATCGTGAGCAACTTAATCGAATGAGTCAACGTCATGAAGAAGATTTGCAAAACATTGCGGTTCGGTATAATAATTACTCCAAGAAAGCCTAAAATAACATCAAGCCCTAGGAGTATTTATTATGTTGACGGATCGTCGCGCGAAAATTGTTGCCACTATAGGTCCTGCGACCCAAGATGAAGCCCATTTAGAAAAAGCGATAAAAGCAGGGATGAATGTGGCGCGCTTGAATTTCTCCCATGGAAATCATGAAAATCATCTAAAAGTAATTCAGAGTTTACGACAGTTGTCACAACGGCTTCATGCTCCTGTAGCTATTTTACAAGATCTTCAAGGACCTAAGGTCAGAGTCGGTAAATTTGAAAAAGGGTCTATTGAAATTAAACCCGGAGAATTGGTTTGTTTTACTGTAGAGAATGTTGTGGGAAAAGAGGGGTTAATCCCGTCTGACTTTAAAGAGCTAGCAATGGTTTGTAATGTGGGAACACGGATATTATTAGATGATGGACTTTTAGAGGTTCTCGTTGAAAAAGTTGAAGATCCACGCGTCTACGCTCGAGTTCTTTACGGCGGTATATTAAAAGATAGAAAAGGTATGAATCTTCCTGGGGCAAAGCTTCCTGTTGAATCTTTAACTGAAAAGGATTTAATAGATTTAGAGTTTGGTTTAGCTCAAAATGTGGATTTTGTGGCTTTAAGTTTTGTTCGTCATGCAAAAGACATTTTACGTTTAAGAGAAATTATAGATGCCCACAAAAGTCGCGCAAAAATTGTGGCAAAAATTGAAATGACCGAGGCTTTGGAGAACTTAGAAGAAATTTGCCGATTGAGTGATGCTGTGATGGTGGCTCGTGGGGATTTGGCTGTTGAAGTGGGGCAAAGTCGACTGCCTGGGTTTCAAAAAAAGATCATTCAACTTTGCAATCGGTTGCAAAAACCGGTCATTACAGCCACTCAAATGTTGGACAGTATGGTGGAAAATCCACGACCCACACGGGCTGAAATTACGGATGTGGCGAATGCTGTTTTAGATGGTTCTGATGCTCTGATGCTTTCGGCAGAGTCTGCCAGTGGAAAGCATCCTTTTCGATGCATTCGAACCATGCATGAGATTATCACTGAGGTGGAACTGAATGAAGAAAAATACTATCGGATTTCTTTAGAAAGTGAGTACCTAAGTACTCCAGCCGCTATTGCTGCCAGTGCCTCATTAACAGCTCTTAAGGTGAATGCTACGGCGATCGTATGCCTGACAACCACCGGTAAAACAGTAAACTTGATCTCATCTTTTAGACCCAGAGCCCGAGTGATTGCCGTCACGGATGAATTAGATGTTTTAAACTGTCTCGAGTTAACTTGGGGTATTCAAACCTTTGTGATTCAACCCTATAAAATTATGGAAGACATATTGGTGCAAGTCGATAAACTTTTGGTAAATTATGGTTTAGCAAAAACGGGTGATAAGATTGTTCTTACTTTGGGGCAACCCATTGCTGAAGGGACAAAAACCAATTCTATATATATTCACGTGGTCGGAGCAGAGCGTGAGTACAAATTGAATGATGCGTATTTACCTTTACGCTGTCAGACATTACCTAATTTAGCTTAAATTATAGATAGACCCTCAGCGCAGCTGGTCAGAAAAAAATCTAGCCACTGAGGGTTACTTCAAAGTAAAAACCACTGTTTGAACTTAAAGTTAAAACTTATAGTTAAAATATAAAAATACTTTTTTTAAATGAGGAGAGTCTTCGGCATGGAAGATCAGATTGAAAATTCGATATTAGTAGCCAGTGCAGATTTTATTATGGGAAATGTTTTTTTACAAATTCCAATCATTGCTGGATTGGTGGGTTTAGTTGTAGCTCTTTATTTTTATTTTAGAATGAAGTCTGAGCCTACGGGGAATGAAACCATGAACCGTATTGCCACTTACATCCGTGAAGGTTCGATGGCTTTTTTAGTGCGAGAGTATAAAGTATTATTTATTTATGCAGTCATTGTGGCCTTAGCCTTAAATTTTTCCTTGGGATATTTAGCGTCATTAAGTTTTATTCTAGGGGCTTTTTTAAGTTTGATTGCAGGTTTTTTTGGAATGAAGTCAGCAACCTATGCCAACGTAAGAACAACTCAAGCTGCTTTTTCTGGATCTAAGGGCAAAGCCCTATTGGTCGCCCTTGATGGTGGCGCTGTGATGGGTCTTTCCGTTGCTGGATTGGGGCTTTTTGGATTAGGTCTGCTTTTTTATATTTTTAATAAAGACACAGAACATGTGGGAATGATTTTACATTCTTTTGCTGTGGGGGCTTCATCGATTGCTTTATTTGCTCGAATTGGTGGAGGTATTTATACAAAAGCCGCTGATGTGGGAGCTGATATCGCCGGTAAGGTCATTGAGGGAATTCCTGAAGATGATCCACGGAATCCTGGAGTGATTGCAGACAATGTGGGTGACAATGTGGGTGATGTGGCCGGCATGGGTGCCGATATTTATGAATCTATGGTTGCAGCGATTGTTGCAGCTATGGCCATTGGTTTGACTGGAACGGGTGATGTTTTAGCAAAAATTGCGATGGATGCGAGTCATGCGGACAGTGCTAAATCATTATCTATCATGTTGCCTTTGTTGTTATCCGCTTTAGGTCTTTTGATTTCAATTGCCGTGATTTTTATCACTCGTATGTTGCGTTCCTTTGCTCCGGCGATGGTGCTGAGAAATGCACTTATTATTCCTCCGATTATTTTAACAATAGCTTCTTATTTAATTATGCCTTTACTGGGCGCTTCTCAAAACGTAACAGTTGCCTTGGCTGCTGGTGCGATTGGTGGAGCTTTGATTGGTTTAGTTACAGAGTATTATACGGCGGCGAAACCCATTCGTTTGGTTGCTGAGGCTTCTTTAACAGGGGCTGCTACAAATGTGATTCGTGGATTGGCTATCGGGATGGAATCTGTAGCCATTCCAATTTTAGTTGTTGTGGGTGCGGCCTATGTTTCCAATGAGGCTTTAGGTTTGTATGGAATTGCAATGGCGGCGGTTGGAATGCTTGCAGGAACTGCGGTTGTGATGACTGTTGATGCTTATGGGCCGATTGCTGACAATGCCGGTGGAATTTCTGAGATGTCAGGTTTAGGTAAAGAGGTGCGTGATATTACAGACGAGTTGGATGCTGTGGGAAATACAACGGCAGCTATTGGAAAAGGTTTTGCGATTGGCTCTGCGATTCTAACAGTTCTTGCCTTGTTCTCGGCCTATAATATGGAAGTGAATCATGCCCATGCACTCAAGGGTTTAGAAAAACTTTCTTTGGATTTAACGAGCGCCGAAGTTCTGATTGGGATTTTGATTGGTTCTATTTTACCGTTCTTAGTTGGAGCCACGACGATGACGGCTGTGGGCCGTGCGGCTCAAAAAATTGTTACTGAAATTGGACGTCAATTTAAAGAAATTCCTGGATTGTTACAGGGAAAAGCAGAACCAGAACCTGCTAAAATTGTGGATATTGCCACGAAAGCCGCCCTTGCAGAAATGATTGTGCCAGGCTTAATTGCTGTTTTAGCTCCGGTTTTAGTTGGTTTTATTCTAGGCCCAAGCAGTTTAGCGGGTATGCTTGCAGGTGCTATGGCCGTGGGGGCAACGATGTCTCTATTTATGGCCAATGCCGGTGGCGCTTGGGATAATGCTAAAAAATACATTGAAAAAGGAAAACTTCCTGGTCACAAAAAAGGCAGTGATGCACATAAAGGTGCTGTTGTTGGTGATACCGTAGGTGATCCCTTCAAAGACACTTCAGGACCTGGGGTTGCAATTCTTATTAAGGTTATGAGTGTGGTTTCCTTACTGATTGCTCAGTTGCTTTAATCGGAAAGATTAACTGCCCCTGAAAAATAAGGCCCACAGCACTAAAACAATGATGCCAGGAACGCCTAAAAAATAGAGCAAAATGGGAATGCCGATTTTGCCGTTTGCCTTATCGAGTTGGGCTTTCCTTTGGGTTTTAATTTTTTGCTTAAACATAATCACCTCGTAAATCTTCTTGAACGCTTTAAAGTTGCAAGATCGACGCCAAATTCAAAGCGTCTTTAAACAAATACAGTTTATGAAAAATGATTTAACGAGGAAATTATTCACGTGAACGAGGTCAAATTGAACATGGTAATGTTCTTTGAACCACCAAAAAAGTTCCCAAACCATTACTGTTTTATTTTTGCTTTGGTTTTGAAATTGCATAGAAACAGCAGGAATGAACAATCCAAAATGGGGGTACTCTATGAGATCAAAATTAATAGCCATGATTACTCTGGTTCTAAGTTTAAATTGTTTTGCTGAAACAGATACCGATGAAATAAAAACAAATGAAGGGAATCGATCTTCTGATAGGATGACTGCTGATCAGCGTACGTTACGATCCAGTGATGCCGAAATTACTCGTCGCATTCGACAGGATATAATGAAGGAAAAAAATCTTTCAACCTACGTTCAAAATGTCTGTAGCAACAGATTAACAATAACTGAAAAAGGAGATTTTATGAATGACAAAAACAAAGTGGTTCTTGGAATTTACAAAACGCGCACCGAAGTAGAGAGAGGTATTGATGAACTTAAATCGGATGGCTATCTTAATTGAACACTTGAATTTGAAATATATTCATGAAAAGTTCGACATACGTTACCTGTAACATTCTATAGACACTTTGTAACAAAACTTCTTTGGCATTTGAAAAATCTGTTTTATACAGCCGTTCATGGAAACAAACAGAGCTTCAGTTTACAACTTTCAAGATCCCCGGGATTATATTCAGGTGGCGTTTAAGTACAAACAACTTAAAAACCCCAGTTTCTCAGTACGGGCCTGGGCCCGGCAAATGGGGCTGAAACATCACGCCCTATTGGCTGCGGTGATGGCTAAAAAACGCATATTAAAGGCAAATCTAAGTTGCGAACTAAAACCCTATCTTCAATTTACTGACGACAGTGAAAGCCGTTATTTTGACCTATTAGTCTCCTATGCAAATTCAACACGGGTTGAAGAAAAAAAGTTTTATTTAAATTTGATGCAAGAATTGCTTCCTAAAAATCAAGTTTATTTAGATTTGGATATTCTTCCTATGATTTCAGAGTGGGAACATTCAGCCGTATTAGAACTTTACAATACCATTGATTTTGAACCCAACCCCCATTGGATAGCCAAGCGATTAAATATATCAACTTTACAGTCAGAAAAAATATTAGAACGTCTTATTCGCCTGGGGCTTTTGCAAAAAGATTCTGAGGGTAAGTTCAGTCGACAGGATATTCACTTTAAATCTGTAAGTGATGTACCCAATAATTACATCAGGCATTTTCATAAACAAATGCTGCAGAAAGCTCAGCAGGCCCTTGATAATCAAGCGGTCGCCGAACGTGAGTTTCGTGGACTGACATTAGCCATCGATAGCCAAAAAATTTCAGAAGCCCAAAAGTTGATTCGGGATTTTGTTACTAAGTTCAATCTTCAGATGGGTGCAGCTAGCCCATTAAAAGATCAGGTCTTTCAATTAAATATACAATTTTTCTCTCTGACCGGTGGGGGGAACGAATTATCACCCAAAAACAATAAAGGAGAAATTAAATGAAACAAATATTGATTATAAGCCTTCTGGTATCAGTCTTTCAGGCCAATGCAAAGGCAGGTGTAGAGTGGGGCAATGGTGAAAATGGTTTTTCAGCAAACTACAAAGCCCTTGAATTGCCCTTTTCAGAGCCAGTGATTCAGAAAACGGCCTATTGCAAATTTTTTGTAAAGGGCAAAAAAAACACCCCCTTAAAAGAGCATATCCGAAAAAATGAAAAAGGTGAGTGGTGTTACAGTAAGAAGGTTGAAGTTCGTCGGCCCTCCTATGAATTTGGTGATTTTTTGAATTCAACTGAAACTCGATGGTCCTGTTA
>DAIRER010000530.1:0-1583 GCA_036795495.1 Pseudobdellovibrionaceae bacterium
TTGTAGATAAAACCTGTAGATGCTCATTTCGCTTAATTTCGATAGCAGGCATCGTATAACTTAGGTTTTTTCCTTGATCGTCAAATTTTCTATATTCAGAGGTCCAGAGTTGTTTTTTGGTACCAACAGTTGAGATGAGCTCACCAAAAGCACTCCATTGAAAGGTCGACTGAATCCCAGAAATGGATTGTACCTGACCCAATTCATTGGACTCAATTTGAAAGCCCTCACCATCTGTAAATACATTACTTAAAATGCCGGCACTGTTATAACACTGTTTTAACTTTAAAACGTTGTTTAAATATTGGCTCTCACATTGGTGATTGTATTTATTCTGAATCACATCCCCATGCGCTAATTTCTTTTCGACAAGCCTACCTAGTTCGTCAATTTCCGTGATCTCAAATTCCTTATTTGTATTTTGCTGGAAACCCGAAAGATTTTTAGTATAAACCAAATCATTAATTCCAAATAAACTTAAACCACTAAAATACATTCTTCCATCAATCATTTTACTTTGATTCTCAGACCGACCCAATCCGTCTAAATAAAGTGCTTTATTTTGATCCTGCTCTTGATACTCGATCACTTGTGGCTGACGACACTCCGCCGAACCCTGCAGCGAGCAAAGGGTTAACGGTGTTTTAAGATCAAAGGTAATTTTATTACCACCTTGATTGGATTCGGTTTGACGAACCAATAGTCCCTCATCTGTGTATGAGTTTGAATATTGCACACCATAACCATTTGTCGAATTTAATAAATATCCAGTTAAAAAATCATACTCATTAATTTGTTTTAAATTCTGTCGCTCTACGATTATTGGCAAGGGAAAAGACGACTGATAAGTGTTTGTCGTTATGTCACCCTTTGAGCTTCTTTCAGAAAGAACTCTTCCTAAGTTGTCATACTCGTAATACTGACATCTGGAATCTTGACACTCTGATTTAATATTTCCATTTTCATCAAACTCACGCAGAAGATCTTCTTTGGATTTTAAATTGTCTTTTCCACGTAAAGTCTCTTTATATGTCTCCATGACATATTTCGTGTTTACCTGATTATACTGCATTTTTTCATGAACATAATCCAACATTTTATCTGTATGAACTGATTGTAATCCCGTGCCCTCTACCCGTTCAGCTTGAGTCAGTGGAAATAAAGGAACCTTCTCTTCGGTTTGTTCCCAGTAGGCCAAAGGACGGAACGTTCGAATATAACTTTGCTCCGGTCCCTCAGGATTATGTTTTGTTTTTGTTTCTTCTTCAATGTTTGGAAATATTCGACCCTTTGTTAAATCATAGATTGCATACCTACGCTCTAAGGTTTGATAGAGTTTATTGCCATCTTTTGAACGCACTTGTTCTTTATACATTAAGCCATTTAATCGAGACATTCTTTGCTTAAACAAAATGACGCTGTCTAAATTATCTTTGAAAAACAATCTGTCGATCAGTTGAGGTCTAAAGTTTTTAGCAGTTGAATCAATGACCTCTTGAACCGCATGAAAACCAATAAATGTATTTCGAAATGGATCACGCAAGGGGGTGCGATAATAAAAACGATGAGCTTGGTAATTTTCA
>DAIRER010000531.1:0-1581 GCA_036795495.1 Pseudobdellovibrionaceae bacterium
CAAGCGAGTAATATAAGGAATATCAATTTTAACGGTTCGATCTCTTAGGGCTTCCATAAACTCATTACTTTGAAGTTTGCGATATTCAGGCTCGTTGGTGTGACCAATAATCACTTCGTCGATGTGAGTTTGTGCAAACTTTTTAGGTTTTACTCGGTGTTCTTGAGAGGCACCTAATAAATCATAAAGAAAGGCGACATCTAGTTTTAAAACTTCAACGAATTCGATCATGCCGCGATTGGCGACATTGAATTCTCCATCAAAGTTAAAAGCTCGAGGGTCAGAATCCGATCCATACTCTGCAATTTTACGATAATTGATATCACCGGTAAGCTCTGTTGAGTCTTGATTTTTTTCATCCTTAGGTTGAAACGTTCCAATACCTACGCGATCGGCTTCAGATAAAAATAATCTTTTTACTTTCACATGAGAAATGACCTTGTTGAAGTCGCCATTGTACTTTTCCATAAGGGCTCTAAAAATAAAACGTGAAGGTGGGCTGAGTTCGCCCTCGACACTCACTCGAAAGCTGCCCTCTTGACCTCGATTGAGTTCTTCAAAAACAGAAGAGCGAAGTTCTTCGGGAATTAAAAGCAAAGGCTCTTCATTCATAGGTGATGGAAAATGGCGAGTTTCTTTACCCAAAAGTCCGTCAAGTTCACCTTTTTCGTCAGTCCATTCAAAAGTAAATAAAGCTCCTTGTGGAGAGTAAGAGTAGCGCTCGAGGCCACGTTTAATGAGGCGACAAAGTGTGGACTTAGCGCTTCCCACGGGGCCATGAAGTAATATCACACGTTTTTCTGTTCCATAACCTAAGGCTGCGGATTTAAGAACATTTACAAACTTCATTATGGGGACATCTAGTCCAAAAACAGCATCTTTTCCATTATTTTGAGAGTCATCAAAAAACTTATAGCGAATGACGTCTTTTTTAAAGTCATTATAATTTTCAGTGCCCTGTTCTAGAATCATGTCGTACATGCGCTGAAAAGAGTTTCTTGTAATTTTAGGGTCATTTTTTATGAGTTGAAGGTATTCTTCAAAGCTGCCAGACCAGTGATCTTTATTGAGTTTATTTTGAGTTTCCCACTTTTTTACGATCGATTGAAAATCAAACTTCGCCCCCATTTGAACTCCCTTCAAAAAATGAGCGATCCATGTTGGACCTGCTCACTATGGACAAGTATAGAATAGAATTGGGTTAATAAAAACAATATTTTATTAAAAAATAGGTTATATTTTAATAATTTTTTATGAAGATATTTTTTTGACTTATTGAAGGACTGAATGGGAATAGTTTTTGGGTATATTTAGAGTGAAAACTTTTTCCTCGAACTGGACTTCGGTCTGGGTTGGTTCAAAATTCCAGATCATTTCAAATTGGGGAGCTTTAATTTCAACATTTAAGCCACCGAGTTTATCTTTTATAGAAGTGTACGCAATTTTTTTAGTTCGATGGTGGCAAATTTGCTTTTCAGCTGATGAGGTGGAGCAGTCCCAATCCTTCTTGTTTAAGGATTCATTTTTTGGGATTTTAAAAAAATCTGTAGGAAGAAGTGATACTGAAAACAAGGGCCGAAA
>DAIRER010000532.1:0-1580 GCA_036795495.1 Pseudobdellovibrionaceae bacterium
GCATTTCTCCTAAAATCGAAGATCTCCAAGCACTTTCTACACCTACGGATTCTAGATAAAACTTTCCAAGGGCTCTCATTGAGTTAATTAAATCCATGGCCGCTTCTTTGACCTCTGAGATTGTGGATCGAGAAAGGATAAATTGGGCCTCGGTATGAAAAAATGCATTTCCATCAGAGACAACTTTTTTCATATCATTTTGTGTTTTTATATAACTATTAGCTGCAATAACGTCATTTCCAGAAGCCGCTTGATTTGAGTTTTGACGAAGTTCTCGCTCCGTTTTTAAGTGGGATTCCTTCATCAGAGTCACCACATATCTATAGGGAAGGGATAAAACATCTTTATTTTGACTTAAAGTGAGTACAGAGATTTTATGGGTGGCTTGTTTTACGAGTTTAACTAAACCCAAAAATTTATCTCCAGAGCTAATACAGCCAGAGTTAGTACTGATCTGTTGATCAAGATTAGTCATAAATCGATCGTACTCTTCACGAGTGAGGGGTTTTGGACCCGCACCGATATTCATTAACCCTTCTATAGAAAATTCACTTAAAAATTGCTTTACATCACTTTCAAAGAATTTTTGTGGTGAAAAGATGTTTTTTATTTGTCTAAAATTAGGCATAAAATTTAAAAGAACATCTTTTTCAAAAAAAACATAAAGACGATTTTCAACAAATCCAATCTGATGAATGGCATTTTCTCTAGAATGCGTTCCCGACTTATAGGAGGCAAAACTATCTAGAATAAAACGCACTCGAATATTATTTGAGATTTGTCCAAGATAATTTGTTATTTCCTCTTCTATGAATTGCACTTTATTTGATTCAGCATCTAAAATATTTAATTCAAACCCCACGCACAGGCTTCCGCTCGAGGTGGAAATAACCGTCAAATTATCTATAGTCATAGAATCAATGATGCTTGGGAGCATGGAGAGTCCTTTTTTTGAAAAAATATTTAATCGCGTCTCGAATCATTTTTCGTCGATAATTTATTCGGATAGGGATAATTAAAAAACCAATCAATAGAATAAAACTTAGGGCCCAATAGGAGAAATTTAAATTTTTAAATAAATGTTTATTTAAAAAAAGTAATCCAGCAAGCCCTGCTCCAAGTGCGGAAATATCAGAAAAAGATAATCCAAAAAGAACAGACTTATTATTTATGTGACTTGAGGGCTCTTTTAATTCCATAAATTAGGATCCAAAAATACTGCGCATGACTTCAATAAGGGCCGGTCCTCCAAAGATGGCCAGCTCCTACGATTCCACTCACCAAAACCATTTTACCAAGTTGCCCTGCTCCAAGAGACATTAGTAACCCACCGGCTACGATTCCAATCACGGAACCTGTTTGAGCAATGAGCATGACTTCGACTTTTCCTCTCTCGGCAGCAGCTTGAAGTCGATTAGCAAGTGCTGGATGAGAAAGAATTGAAACCGCTGAGAAGAGGATTATTGATTTAATTTTTAATATTTTATTATTCATAGTTTTTCCTTATTTATTAATTTGTTGGTGCGGGTGGTATGACTTCAAACATTTCTGTTTGACGAAACCATTGATTTTGATTGGAT
>DAIRER010000065.1:0-8049 GCA_036795495.1 Pseudobdellovibrionaceae bacterium
CTGGGACAAAGCCCCAGAACTTAGAAAACAATTTTATTGTTCGACAGCTGAAAAAAATTTTTAGAGTTCACCCGCATATTGAAGGGCAAAATTTCTTTATTAAAAAAGACGGTCTGACATATGTGACCCCTCTTTTTCTATCCCTTATTTTTCTTGAGCTGAGTGACATCATTTTTGCGGTTGATTCGGTGCCCGCAATCTTTGCTCTAACGAAGGAACCACTCATTGTTTTCACTTCGAACATTTTTGCTATCCTTGGTCTGCGGTCGATGTACTTCATGCTGGCTGGAGTGATGGATAGATTTGCCTACATCAAGTACGGACTTGCTTCGGTTCTGTTGTTCGTCGGCTTAAAAATGGTTTGGCTCAATGAAGCTTTTGGAGGCAAGTTTCCGATTAACTGGTCGCTTGGAATCATCGCCTTCTTGATTGGTGGCTCAATTCTAGCTTCGATTGTCATCGACCGTAGAAAACAAAAGCTTTTCATACCGAAGGTAGATTTAAAAGACAGCAATAAGATTTAGATATTCCAGATATATAACTTAGAAGGAGAAATAAAAATGAAATGTCCAAACTGTAATGAACATACTCAAAAGCCCTACAAGAAGCGGAAGTCTTTTCTTGAGGAGATATTCGACTAACTTGTACTTCGATTTGAAACGTAAATGTTTTCAATCCGAGTGACTACTTAAAATGCAGGAGGTATTTTAGTGGATTTACTTACGCAAGATGGTTACATTCTGACCGTAGCATTTAATATTTATATGAGGCCGAATGAAATCCAAAACGGCCTAACTACTTAAAATCACTTAATGAATTACGCTCATTGATTTCCATCGACCTTGTCTAAATCGCAGCAGTAAAATGGAAACCACTGTCAGTGAATAAAGTGCTGCAAACCACCAGGCCCAAATCACGGCATTATCCCAATCTTTAGTCAAATAGGTGGGCAACACCATCAATGGCCATGGAATAATTAAAGCTACAATCGAGACAAACCGCGTATCTCCAGCCCCCTTGAGGGCAAAAGAAATATTTAAATAGGCACTATCGAAAATAGTAAAGAGAGCCACAATTTTTAAAAGCTGAGGCACGATGGCACTCACCTCTGTCCAAAGCTTTGGATTCTCAACATTGGTAAACCAAGAAAGATAAAACTCTGGAAAAACAAAAAAGGTAAATGCCACAACAGACATATACATCAATGAAACTTGAACCCCACTCCAGGTCATAAGCTCAGCTTTTGCAGGATTTTTTTCTCCTAAATTCTGGCCCACTAAAGTCATCACAGCCTGAGCAACTCCCATACTGGGAAGCACGGACAACATCATCACCGTCACAGCAATACTACTGCTCGCCAATGCCGCTTCACCGTTCGCCATTCGGCCCATAAGAATAAGAAAAACCGTAAAAGCCAACCCCTCTAAGGCCCACTGCAACCCGCTTGGAATTCCAAACTTAAGAAACTGTTTTAGAAGAATCCAGTTCACTCGCATGGAAGAGTAGATTTTGTATTTTAGCTCATGTTCGGATTGAAATAATAAAAATAGACCATAGGCAGCAGCCCCATAGGTTGCAATCGCGGTCGCATAACCCGCTCCCGCTATTCCCAGAGCGGGGAATCCGAATTTTCCAAAAATCATAACGTAATCAAGAAAAACATTTAGAATAAGACCTACAAAATTAATTCCAATAACCCTTCGTGTTTGACCAAGTCCCGTATAAAAACCACTTACAATAGCAACAAGCGCCGTTGGTAAGGCCGTATACGCCACCGAATTAAAATATTCAATTTCAAGTCGTTGAATATTTACAGCGTGTCCAACGAGATCAAAAAACCATGGCGTTAAAAACTGAAGAAACAAAAACAAAATGCCACCAAAGATGGCCACAAAAATCGCCTGCCAAGTGGCCTCGCCAATTTTTTCTTTTTCATTAGCACCGAAATATTGAGCTACAAAGGTTGTAATATAACCTGAAGTTTGTTGAAGCAAAGCCATGGGAACCCAAAAAACTCCCATGACCGCCATCGCCGCCCCTAAAGCTTCTGTTGATAGCATTCCCAAGTAAATGCGATCAATCGTCAGCTGTAAATTCCAAAAACTATTTGCAATAATTAACGGCCAGGCTAATTGAAGAATTATTTTCCACTGTTTTTTCATTATAAAACACTATTTGCTTTTTAGAATAAAAACAACTCTTAGCAATTCCCGTCACAAAGCAGACCAAGACGGCAAACAATATCATCCATGTTGAAAATTAAAAACAAACCTCATTATAGTTAACAACTATTGTACAATAATTTTTTAGTAGTATACTTACCTTTAAAGACACCTGATAATGAAAAAGAAATAAGAACGTATTTTAATTTTTCACAAGGAGGAAAATATGAAATCCAATATATCCATCGGCATTAAAGAAGAAGACCGACAAAAGCTCGCAGAAGGACTTTCTAAATTGTTAGCAGATTCCTACACTCTTTATTTAAAAACTCATAATTTTCACTGGAATGTCAAAGGCCCCATGTTTCAGACCCTACACCTTATGTTTGAAACACAATACAATGAACTTGCCCTTGCGGTAGATTCCATAGCTGAGCGCATTCGAGCCCTTGGTTATCCCGCCCCAGGGACTTATCATGAGTTTGCAAAACTGACTTCGATTAAAGAACCTACTGGCGTTCCTGTAGCCCGAGATATGATTCAACAATTGGTCGAAGGACAAGAGGCCGTAGTGAGAACCGCTCGTTCCATTTTACCACAGGTAGAATCCTCTGGAGATGAGGTCACGGCAGGCCTTCTTGCTGACCGTATGGAAATCCATGAAAAAACAGCCTGGATGCTTCGAAGTTTACTCGAAGAATAGATTTAAGCCGGTTTTACTTCTTGACCTTTGGGTGCTTTATCTACAATATCCGGCCTTCTATTTTTTGAGAGGATGAATCACATGAAATCAGTAACTGAATTTCCAAACCATATTTTAACTAAAGGTCTAAGTGCAAAAACAGCGTTGGCTGCTGAAGGGAAAACCCCTGAAGAAGTTCAACAAAGCTTAGGTGAGTCTTTTAAATTTGAAAATGAAAAGTTAAAGCACTTTGTAGCCGCCATTGACGTAGCTGCTCAAAACACTCAAAATTTACGTCGCGTGCTGGTTGTTGGACTTAACGAAGATGAAAAAGCTCCTGCAAAAGCCGTTAAAGTTGAAGAACATTATTATGTTCCTGAGTTTCTTGCTCTTTTAAGTCCTAAAACTGAAAGCAATGACCGTAAAGGTGGCCGTGGTGGTAAGGGTGGTAAGATGAACAAAGGTGGACCAAAAAGTTCTCCTTGGGGTCTTTCTCCAGAGGAAACTGCTGCTAAAAATAAAGGTCCTGCTAAAACAAATTAATTAAAATCTCAAGCCCCGTGTTCCGTGGTCGGATGAGAAAAAGTGAACCTTGTTAAAGGTTCACTTTCATAAGCCAATTATAAATATCGGGAGCTTCTCCATACTGAATGGCGGTCATTTGGTCATACACTTGACGGCCCACTTTGAAGGGCTCTTGAGTTTCGGCTAAATTTAATTTTTTCAACCCTCGTGTCAGCTCTCCAATCGGAGAAATTACAGCCGCCGTCCCTGTCCCAAAGGCCTCAGTTAAACGTCCATCCTGAAATGCCGCATCTATCTCCGCCCATTTAATTTTTCGTTCCACAACTGAAATTCCAGAATTTTTTAAAAGTTGGATCACGCTATCTCGAACACTGCCCGCCAAAATAGTTCCATCAAGTAGCGGCGTGTGCGCTTCTCCATCTATCATAAAAAATACGTTCATCGTGCCAACCTCTTCAACGTATTCATGATTCACATCCAACCATAAAACTTGAGAATATCCTTTTTGTTTGGCCTCATGGGCGGCCTTTAAACTGCCGGCATAATTTGCAGCGGCTTTAGTTGAACCCAAGCCACCAGGAGCCGCACGCACATAATTTTCCTCTACCCAAATTTTAACGGGCCCAATGCCCTCTTTATAATAACTTGATACGGGAGAAGCGATCACAAAAAAACGATACTCATCACTGGGCCGCACCCCTAGAAAAGCCTCTGTCCCCATCAATGTGGGTCGTAAATACAAACTACTTCCTCTTTGCGAGGGAATCCAATCCAGATCCGCCCGAACCAGCTCTTTGACACCTTCGATGAAAATTTCTATCGAGGGCATTTCCATACACAATCGATCCGCTCCAGACTTCATTCGTTCATAATTATACTCTGGTCGAAAAAGAGCGATGTCCCCATTTAGATGTCTAAAAGCCTTCATTCCTTCAAACATGGCCTGCCCATAATGAAGAACACTCGCACTGGGATCAATACGAAAATCCCCGTAAGGTATCACATGAGGATCGAACCAACCCTTTTTTCGATTGTAATCACAAATAAAAATATGATCCGTAAAATATTTTCCAAACCCCAACTCGCCAGTAGGTTTTAATTTCGGACTTTGAGACTTTATCGTGTTTATAAATTTCAAATTTTTCATAGAAGGTTGTCATAGACTACTTTTTAGAATGAAAATCAACTAGATTTCAGCTTCTTTTTAATTTGGGAAAGCAATTCTTCTGAACTTCGAACCGTCAATGTCACTCCGGTTTCATTATAGGTTTCTTTAAGTACACGCATCTTAGATCGTACCTCTCCCACAACGCCTTGAACCGTATAGGGAATAAATAGATCTTCATCCAGCATATCTTTTTCAAAATAACTCATGATTTTATTTCTTAAATTCTGTAGATCTTCTTTGTTACGAGTAGAAATCAATACGGCGTCTGGAAACTCCAATTGCAAAGTCGACATCTGATCCTCGCTCAATTGATCCCGCTTATTTAAAACCAAAAGGCTTGGGACATCATTGGCACCCACCTCATTAAGAACTCCTTTTGTCACCTCTAATTGTGAACGAAAAGAGGGATCTGAAGCATCCACAACAAACAAAAGCAGTGAAGCATTTAAAGCTTCATCCAAGGTCGACTTAAAGGAAGCCACTAAATCATGGGGCAATTTTTTAATAAAGCCCACGGTGTCTGACAATAAAACTTTAGGTCGTGTTTCTGGAAAAATGGGTCGCACCGTAGTATCTAGGGTTGCAAAAAGTTTATCAGCAACAAGAACTTCACTGCCCGTCATAGCCCGCATAAGAGAAGATTTTCCCGCATTGGTGTATCCCACGAGAGCAACACTTAATTCCTGCTCTCTGCGAGCGCGTCGCACCTGGTGTTCATTTCCGATGGATTCCAATTCAATTTTAAGTTCTTTAATTCGATCTCGAATTTTTCGCCGATCCAATTCAAGACTACTCTCCCCAGCTCCTTTTCCGCCAACACCACCGCCCTGACGATCTTCACCACCACCCGTTTCTCTAAGCCGTGGGGCCACATAAGTTAATCTTGCAATTTCAACTTGCAATCGTGCGGCCTTGGTCCGAGCGTGACGACTAAAAATTTCAATAATTACTCCTGTGCGATCTAATACAGTGACCCCCGAAGCACTTTCCAGATTTCTTAATTGCGAAGGAGAGAGATCCGTATCCACAATAACAATTTGAGCCGAGCCCTTACGTTTTTCAATCAACTCGGATTCTTCAGACTCCTCATTTTTTACACTCACGTTGTTTTCATTCTCATTTTCATTTTCTATATTCGTAACATCAACATCTGCATCTGTATCGGCATCATCTTCATCTTCAGTTTTTTCACCAGCCTTCTTCCATTTTGCGGCGGCTTTTGAAAGCTTATGCTCAACCATCGGGGCAATTTTACCTGTTCCTCCGGTCCACATGGCCAACTCTTTCAACTTTCCTTCACCAAGAACTAAAGCCGAACGATCTGAATCGCGCTTTTGAGTGACTTGACCCACGACATGATAACCTAAAGTTGTTACCAGGCGCGTGAGTTCCTGAAGAGAACTTTCAAAGTCTTGAACACTTATTTTTGGCAAATGAATGCCCACAAGAACTGCATTTTTCATAATTTCTTTCATAATTTTGCACTCTACCTTCTATTTCGTTGCTTTGAAAGCCATCATTTCGTAAAACCAACACCGATGAGCGAAGTTGAACCTACAGAAGTTCCCATTGAAATTAGTCCAGAGCAGCTTTCCAAAGAAGCTCTTTGGGGAGTTATTGAAAACTTTATACTTCGCGAGGGCACTGACTATGGTCAAATTGAAATGACCTTTGAAAAAAAGGCTGAACAAGTTCAAAAACAAATTGAAAAAGGCGAGATTAAAATTGTCTTTGATCTTACCTCCGAGTCCGTAAGCCTCCTGACAGCCGCGGACTTTAGGCGCCGCTATAAACCCCCTAGACTCTAGATCTCAATTGAGTTATAGACTCGGGTCACTCTTTTCAGAATGGAAAACATGTCTCAATTTTCGGATCTCAACTTAATAGCCCCAATTCAACAATCTCTAAAAGAAGCTGGTTATGAAACGCCAACACCGATTCAGCAGCAGGCGATTCCTTTGATTTTAGCAGGACATGACCTTTTAGGTATTGCTCAAACGGGAACCGGAAAAACGGCGGCCTTTTGTTTACCAATTTTAAATCTGCTTCACGAGCGCCCTCAGCGTCGAGAACCTCGATGCCCTCGAGCCCTTATCCTTACACCAACCCGAGAGCTCGCTATTCAAATCCACCAAAACCTTCAAACCTATGGCCGTCATTTGAAACAAAAATATGCTGTGATTTTTGGTGGTGTAGGCCAGGGAAATCAAGTTCGAGACCTTCAACAGGGCACGGATGTTCTTGTGGCGACACCCGGTCGATTAATGGACTTGATTCAGCAAAAATATTTACGTTTAGAAAAAGTAGAAATTTTTGTCCTTGATGAGGCCGATCGCATGTTGGATATGGGTTTTCTACGAGATATTAAAAAAATTATTCCGCTCCTTCCGCCCAAAAGACACAATCTTTTCTTTTCAGCTACGATGCCTAAAGAAATTCAAACCCTCGCTCATACTATTTTAAAGGACCCAAAAAAGGTTGAAGTCACTCCGCCGGCAACAACGGTTAAATTGATTCACCAAACAGTGATGTTTGTAGAAAAAAAAGACAAGATGGATCTTTTAGTTCACTTGATCAAAAATAAAAAGTTACAAAAAACTTTGGTTTTCGTAGAAATGAAACATGTCGCCAATCGTGTTGCTGAAAAATTAGAATCTAACGGCATTTCTTCTGCAGCAATTCACGGAAATAAAACCCAGGGAGCGCGCCAGCGAGCCATTCAAGATTTTACACACAATCGTGTTCGAGTTTTGGTCGCTACAGACATCGCATCACGGGGTATTGATATTGATGGCATCACTCATGTGATTAATTTTGAGCTTTCTAACGTTGCTGAAAATTATGTCCATCGCATTGGGCGAACGGCCAGAGCTGGCTCTGAGGGCTCAGCCATTTCTTTAGTAACGAGCGAAGAAAAATCTTATCTTATAAATATTGAACGCACCACTCGACAAAAAATTGAAGTGATCGTGGATCAACCCTATCATTCTGAAAATGCCTCTCGTGCAGCCACTATGAGCGTGGGGCGTGCCAAAGCACAGATCGAGGGACAAAGAGAAAAACCAAAGCACCGTCCCGCCGCCCGAAATTATGCCAAAAAAAGTTCCAATGCCATTGGGCGATCTGGTTACTCAGGTCGAAGAAAATAAACATAAATTTCCGTGATCATACTCTTGAGGGGGCGGCCACCCCAGACGGGCGCTCACTTCCATCAAAGGCTGTCTCGCATTTCCCTTGGTTGCGATAATGATTTTTCGACGATGACTGATTTTAATTAATTGAGAGAGTATGTATTCATAGGTTTCATGACTAAAAGGATCGTACATATAATAAATCTCTGCATCTGGAATTTGAAACTCCCTAGAGGACAGATCTTGTGTGTAAAAATGAACATGTTTTTCAATTGAAAAGTTTTTAACCATTGCTGTTGCTCCATCCACACGATGTTGAACAAACTCATAACCAATAAAATCCACATCCGGTCGCATCAACCCAACGACAAATCCCAGCCG
>DAIRER010000066.1:0-8048 GCA_036795495.1 Pseudobdellovibrionaceae bacterium
CTACTTTAAAGCTTTTTGAACATAGCTAGAAATTCTAGAAATTTTACGAGAAGCCGTCTCTTTTTTGAAGATCCCTGTTTTTGCCGCTTTTGCAAGTTGGGAAACGTAGGATTTAAGAAGCTCGGGAACCGCTGTAATATCTTTTGTTTCAACAGCTTTTCTGAGTTTTTTTTCAAAAGTTTTTACAGTATTTTCTCTTTTTGTGTTAACAGCTTCTTTGCGCACGGTTTGACGGGCTCTTTTTGCTGCGGATTTATGATTTGCCAATTTAGACCTCCAAAATTAATGAATTACAAAATAATAAAATCCCTAAAGGGAACAAGGTGGATAACATAGAGTGTCTGAGGAATCAAGCGGATTAAAAAAACAACTTCAGATGGGCCTGGGCACTTTGATGAGCCGCGTTTTGGGTCTTTTTCGAGATATCCTTATGCTCTTACTTTTTCCGGTGGGTGTGACTGATGCCTGGGTTACAGCTTTTAAATTACCGCATCTTTGGAGGCGCCTTTGGTCCGAGGGGGGCGTCTCTATCGCTTTAGGAAGTTCAAAAGAAACGAATCGTGATGGCCTTAGAACCTGGGTGAGTGTTTTTGTCTTCGGTCTTGTTGTATTGGGTTTTACTTTTGCTCCCCAATGGATTTCTTTTTTAAGACCTGCTGATTCAACGAGTCTTGAGTCTTTTGATTTTCAAAGAGCCGTTTTGTTTTTTAGAATTATGGTTTTCTTTTTACTCACCAATGCCCTTTATGCTCTTTTGTCGGCCGAAATTCATGGCCTTGGTGATTTCAAATCTCCCGCTTGGGGAATGGTTATATTTAATGTTTTACTTATTGCTTTTCTTTTTATGCCTACGACATGGAGTTCTATTGAAGGGATCGGGATGGCCCTAGGGGTATTGTTTGGGGGCTTAGCTCAATTGGGATATGTTTATTGGCAGTTTAAAAAGAAAAATTTAAAAATTAAATTCAATTTTTCGGTGTCCAAAAAAGTTTTACAAAGTTTTAAAAAATTGGGATTCAGTTTTGTGGGTCTCAATGGCTTTGGAATTATGAATTTATTCAATATATATCATTTGGGGACTTTAGGGCCGGGTCTTATCACTGCTTTTTACCTTATAGAAAGAATGTTGGAGTTTCCCTTATCGCTGATTTCAAATTCAAGTTCCACCGTCTCTGCGGCGGGAGGATTCCTGGTTCACGGAAATAAATCAAAAACGGAACTATGGAAAGTGTATCGAAAAGAAATTTACAGATCGACACTTTGGATTTTGCCCTTTGTTCTGGGATCCTTGTGGGGTAGTGGGTTTATAATTCCAATTTTATTTCAACATGGAGCCATTGAGGATTCAAAAATATTAGATCTTATTCATATTTTAAAATGGTCCTCTGGGGTTTTACTTTTGGCTCACCTTCACCGTATGGTGGGAACTTTTGCTTTTGCTATACAAGAAGAAAGTAAATTCAGTCTTTGGGTGCTTTTGGGGAGTTTTTCGCATTTTTTTCTTTGTTTTATTCTGGTGCCCCGTTGGGGGATCGAGGGACTGCTACTGTCACAAACCCTGACCTTAGGTGGAATTCAGGGTTTGTTTTTGCTGAAAATCTTGAGAAATTAATGAAAAAATTTCACTTTTTATTTTTAAATTGTTAGATCTTTTGGATGGAGTTACAAGATCGATCACCTAAGGTAACTCAAATAAGAATAACATTCAGGAGTCTTTATGAAATCAATAAATAAACATCGAACCACATTAGTAATATCATTAGCTGCAATATTTTTTTCTACGATTTCAGCTAAGGCTGTTATTCTAACGGCCCCCGAGCTAGCCACTGTTGCTGGTGTTACTTTTTTAGTGAGTGGTGCAGCAAGTGCGGATTCTAAGCAAGGTGGTGGAACCGTTTATAAATCGAACATCAAACAAGGCGGGACTGCAATTGTTTTTGAAGGCGGCGATGTAGGAGTTATTTATCCCCCATCTCCACTTCCTGAATGGGGTCATATTTCAAAATCTAATTTGGGACCACACCTTATTAAAGAAAGTAAATCTTCATTGATGGGTGGCAGTTATACTAAGACGCAACATACTTCTGAAGATATGGTAAGGCTTGTAAAAAATGGCTGTGAGGACATTAAAGTCTGTGGAAAGGCTCCTGGAGTTTTTTCAGTGGATAATCAAGAGGATGGTTATAAAAGTGGCTTTGGTATTATAACATGGAAAAATGTTGGCATAGGCGCTGCGGCTGTTGGACTTATTGCTCTTAAGGCTCAAGCAACATCAACTCCTGTTTATGATGAATCCGCTCTTTTGCAATTTTTAGAAGAGCTTGTTGAGGCACAAGTCCTATCCTCAAATGAATCTGAAGTGGCTTTTTCTGAAATTTCTGGATTGGTGAATCTCGTCATTAAAAATTCTCAAGTTGAGAATCAATTGGTTCGTTTTGCATTCCCAGGGATCGAAGAGCATTCAAATGAATCTAAGCTCGATGCCGTTAAAGCATTCCTAGATCAAAATTATGGAGTTTCTATTGCTTCAGAAACAGCACGGACATTGCTTTATCTGTCTGGTGTAAATGTCCAATAAACCACACTGCAGACTGCTGATATGGCAGAATTTAGTTTTTGAAAAAATAAGGTCCTTTGGGGGCCTTATTTTTTTATTTGGTCTCTTCTTGTTATCATCACCTCTTTATGCTTTGACGGACTCAAAAGAGAAACCTAAAATTTGTCTGATTTCATTTCTTCCTGAGGATGAAATTCAGGAGTTTCATCGAGCGTTTGATGAAAGGTTCTTGGACTTTTCACAACTCCCTCTTGTCGATTTGTTTAGTGACCCTCGATCCATTCGTTATTGCTTGGAAAATAGTGAATACAGTGGAGTTATGATTCTTTCTCATTCCATTGAAATTTCTCCTCAAATATCAAGCTTAGTTCAGCTTGAAAAACAGCACGATTATCAAGAGAAAATAAAGTACATTCAAGATTTTTACTTTCCAAAAAGTCTAAGGCCTTCAGGTTTGCAAGAGAAACATTTGTATATTGCTGCATGTGAAAAAAGATCTTTACAAATCAACTATCCAAGACTTATGAATTTGTCCCAATATTTGGACTTACAATTTTCAGAAAACGTAACAGATCAAAGTGGCAATAATGTTTCCTATCTGACGGTGCACGCCTTAGATCTTCTAGAAAAACTTATTCAGAATATAATTCAAAAGAAGCCATAGATATCTGAGCAAATGTTAACCTTAATTGAGTTTTATTGGAATTCTTTTTTGAGCTTTTCATGGCGAGATTGTTCGTTTTTCCAGCGTTTGATTTCACCATCATAGCCAGTTTTTTTATTTTTCCAGACCAGTTGTTCTTTGCTGAGCTTTCCAAGCTCTGCATCCACAGATTGGATTTGTTGGGTGAGGGTGTTTTTTTGATTGTTCCAGACATTTTTTTCTTCTGTTAATTGCTGCATTTGTGATTGATAAGAAATGATATTTTGTTCTCTTTGTAATTTATTTTCTTTTAATTTGGCCAGTTTAGATTCAAGGTCTAAGGCTTGCTTTTCTTCAGCTTGAATTTGTTTTTTTTCGCCTTCAATCAGTTTTTGAATTTCTGTTTCTTGCTTTGAGATTTTTTGTAGGCCCACTTGATTTTCTTTAAGACTTTGTTTGACCTTGTTTTTCTCGGCATTGACTTGGTCTTGAGATTTTTTAAGCTCTACAAGATTGGACTCCACCGTTTTACGATTGTCTTCGTATTGTTTGATGTTCTCATTGATATTTGAAAGATTTGTTTCAATTTGAACTAAACCTTCTTTGGTGTTTTTATAGGCCAAAGATGTTGATAACATTAAGCTTACGATTCCAAAAATTCCCAGTTTATAAATTTTCATTTTTACCTCCATGGCACTAAATTTATTTTTCTTCTGCAGGGCATACGTTTTTCAAAGATGAACGGTAATGACCAATTTCGTCTTCCCAAATTTCACCTTTAAATTTCCATTTAAAGCTTTTCTTTGCGTCCGGTTTGAGCTCCGCACGCTCTTCTTTATTTACTTCTCCACCGGCCACTTGATAACGTAAGTGATCGCCAGCTCCAGAGTAGATTTCATACTGTAAAACCTCGGCCTCTTCTAGGATATCCGTCAAGGAACTAGCTATTTCATTAAATCTTTTACTTAAAAGAACGGATGCTGTTTTTTTAAGTTGTGATTTTTCAAGAACAATGCGTTCGATGCTGCTTTTTCGATAGGGTGTAATAGACGTCCTGGCTCGTTTTGAAAGATCAATTTTTGTAATTAAAAGTTGAATATTTTCTTCTATTTTTGAAAGGACTGTTTCTGGAGATTTTTGCTTTTTTTCTTTCTCTAGTGTTTTAGTGAGTTCTGTTTTTTGTGTTGCAAAATCTTTTTCCATTTGTAAAAGCTTTAGTGAGACATTATTAAACTGTTGGATTTCGTCTTCATAATGATTGATCTGATTCTGTAAACTAGTAAAATTAGGATGAGAGGCGATTTCAATAATGAATGAGCGTGGAAGATGATCCACTTCTTTAAGTTGTGGGTTTTGTCCCCAAAGTTTTATAGTTTCATAAATATTTTCTGATTTTTTTTCTTTTTTATAAAGTTCCAGTTTTTCTTTAAGAAATGAATACTTACCACCCATTTGGCCAATCACGTTCATGGCATCACCAAACTGACAAAGGTTTAAATAGCTTACCGCACGCACAATATAAGAGTCAGGGGCATAAGCATTTTTAAAAAAATCAGTATGAAGTGAAAACATATTTCCTGCGGCACCTTCATAGTCTTTACTTAATATTTGAGCCCAGGCCTGTTCGACCATAGCATGAAGCCAAAAAGGACTGTTTTTTTGTACTTTCAAAAAGGTTTGGTAAGAATCTAGCCATTTTGCTTTTTGAAAATACATGCGAGCGAGTGTAACGGCCCCTAATGAATACACAGCATCCTCTGGTTTAGAGTTTTTAATCAATGTTTCTAGGTCCAGAATAGCGTTTTCAAGATCGCCTTTACGGTAATTTAACAGACCAGAGAGCATTAAACCTTCATTGTAGGATTTAGTGTTTTGTTTTTTTATATACAATATAGAATCATTGGCCTCGGTGAGATTTCCTAAATCGAGATAATATTTTGCACGGAGCACTTGGTATTCGGGAATTGCCGTAGGATCTAAGTCCGCCTCTTGAACCAAGGGGTCAATTTCTTTCAGATCAGAAACCTCAAGGCGTTGTGCATTTTCAGCAAGTGTTTTGATGGCAAGTTGAGATAATGATTTATCTGAAGCTTTTTTAGCTGTCATTAAAAGGTAATTTCTAAACTCTGAATTAAGGTCAAGACCCATCGCCGAAATTCCGTATAGAAATTTAGCCAAGTCTGATTTTTTTTGTACTTTCATGACCTCAGCAAATAAACCCATGGCCAGGGCATGTTCTTTGTAGCGTTCTAGAAACTTAAGACCCGTCATCAGTTTTACATCATTTTCATCAAAATCATAAATGGATTCAGCTTTAAAATCAGAAGCTTGAATATTGGGAGAGGTCACAATATCCAAAACAGGAATTGAAGGCATTTGTTTTAAGTTATCGGCATTGATTCTCAACGAAGACTTTGCAGGAACTGAAATGGATTTAACATCTGAAAACTTAAGAGGAAGTACTTTTTTTATAGGTGTTAAAGATTTTGTATTTTCTGTTTTTTGAAGAGCGGGGAGTTCAATTTTAAAATTTAAAGTTTTTATACTGGATTCAGTTCCAAGTTCTAATTTGGGAAGTTGTTTATTTTTCTGACTTAAGGGATAAGCGGGGACCTGACTCGACTTCATTGTTAGTCCTGGTCCCAATTTAAGATTTCCAGACTTTTCAAAAGACGTCTGTGCATAAGAAGCACTTGTTGCCAGAGTGCTTAATGTAGTTGCAAAGACCAAATGATATAAATTATGATTTTTTTTCATCTTTCTTAATCCCCTAGTAGTTTTTTATAATTTAATGCCAATAAGTCAAACCAAACAACATAGAGGTGTCATTTATCGTTTTATCACCAAGTTTTGAGGTGGAGTTCAGGCGATAAGTTTTTCTTTCTTCTGTTGTCCATTTGTTTGTTATGTCAAACCTAACGGCGAGGTGTTCTGAAAAGAAAATCTGTTGAAAAACATTGAGTTGGTAAGAAGTTGCAGACTGTTCAGCTTCGCCATTTTCACGAATGATGAGATAATTAGTTTGGCCTAAGCCAATTGATATACCCATATCAAAATAAACAATTGATTTTTCTAAAATACTCATTTTTGCATAAAAAGGGACATATATGGCATTGATCATTGTTGAATTTTTAAATTTATTATTGTCTGGATAGTTTCCATAACGCTTAATAAACTCAGAAACAGTATCGTTACTTCTGTAGTTTCCATCGGTATAAGAATAGCTAACTCCATAGGTTTCAGAAAAATAATAACCTAAATCGTAGTTTAAAATATCACCTGTTGAAAATGGATCATTAAATGGGAAACCCCAACTCAAATTAAAGAAATATCGTTTTGCTTTGGAGTAGGTTCTGTTTTGGACAACGCTAAAATCATCATCTTTGGCGGCCCAGTATTTTTTTTCTAAGTTTTGAATATCAACTTTGTCACTTGTCTGAGCCTTGGCATTTAAGCCAAAACCGAGAGTTGTTAACAAAAATGCAGAATATAAAAACTTTGTAACCCCTTTGATTCTTGAACGATTGAAACTAGACATAAATCCTCCTTAATTGGTGCTTTTGAACAAAAATGGATAAGTAACAACAACCCGAGTGCCTCCTTGAGGTGTTGGAAATTTCCAATATGAAATTTTATTTAAAATACAAGACTCTACACTAGAGCTTTTTAAAGTCGTATCACTGACTTTTTGTGTTTCTACGCCCCCGGAGGGGCCAATTGTGAATTTAACAGAAACTTTACCGTAGAGATTTGGATTGGCACTGAGTTGTCTTTCATAGCAGTATAAAATTTGTCCTAATTGAGATTTAATATATTGAGCAATCACTTCTTTATCTAAGCCCCCACTGACATCTGTTTCTTCTTCAATCAACCCGACATTCGCTTGGCCCGTTGCGCCCGCAGAAAGGGCGCCTAAGCCCGTGACGCTTTTACCGCCGCCTTTGCCTCCGGTTGAAACTTGAACCTGAGTGCCCTGGGCCTGGGTTCCCCAATCTGAACCTTGTTTGTTAAGTCTTCCAATAGCGGCTAAGGCCATTCCTGTTTCAACTTCTCCTGCGGCAGTGCCTTTTCCATAAAGAAGAACAGTAGACTTTGCAGATCGACTGGATACCTTTCCAATGAGTTGACTGACTCGGCCAATACTTAAACTCTTTGAGGCTGTTTTTGAGGGGTCACCAGCTGGAGCCGAAGAAGAAGGAGTTGGAGCTGGGGGCGTAGGTGTTGCGACACTTTGCTGAACTTTTGGTTGAGGCGCCTTTTTTTCGATTTTAACAATTATGCGTTGTGCAGATTTTAAATTGACTGTTGGCTGAGGTGCTAGGAGTTGATCTTTGGGCATAAGAATCATAACCAAAAAGAGCAATAGGACAATTGAAACAACAAACATCATCGGCTTTTTCATTTCTTCATCAATAAGTTCTTGATTCTTAAATTGGAGAAGCTCATCATTGTCTTTTAAATAAACCGTTTTTTCCAATAAGATATAATCACCTTGCTGATGTTGAATCCAATCCTCAGTGATTGTGGGTGTGATTCCTTTAAACTTTCTTTTTGGAGAGATGATTTTAACTTCAATAATGGATTCGCCGTGCTTAACCAAAAACAATTGGTAAACAGAACTTTCATTACGTTCACCTACAGGTAAAGAGTGTGCCAGAATTTTCTCTAGAAGGTCTTTTTCTTTTTTTGAAGGATTGTAATAAAATATGAAATCTTTAAATTCAATTTTCCCTTCTTTTTCTAAAAAAAGATCGCTGATGTGTAGGTCGCTTTTAAGATCTTCACTTAGATTGATTAAGTGCCACTCATTATTCCGAAATTCAAAGACCGCTTCGATGCCCTCGCTTA
>DAIRER010000067.1:0-8034 GCA_036795495.1 Pseudobdellovibrionaceae bacterium
CCATTCGCCGTAGCGAGATATTTAAAACCACCTAAAAATCCAGCTACAGAATGAGGTCCATCTCCATCAAAAAGCAAGGGATCAACTGCAAGCACATCTTCAAATGGAATTGCAGGACCAGAGCAGGATTGTCCCCCAGAGACTATAACTTCTGCATTCGGAGAGCTCGAAGATAGGGCCTCTTGAAAAATTAACTTATTAGAACCATTGGATCCGGCCTCTGCAAAATCAGTAAAGGTATAGTCTATAGAACTATAACAAACGGACTTTGATCCGACGGCAGGTCCAAAATATCCAAGATATACATCTGATCCATTTTCTGTTTTCCACGTTTGCACATTTCCTGCTCCATACTCAGATCGTTCAAAAGTACTTGGAAATTTCACACTCAGAAGTTTTGTACCTATTGTTGCATTTGAAAAACTAAACTGAGGAATAATGTTTTGTCCTGAACTTAAAACATAATCAAATTTCAAATTTTCCAAAGCCATAGCCTGAAACCAACCCGCAACCATTTGTGATTTTTCAATAATCATACTGGGTTTTCCCGTTGGAGCGTACTGAACATAAAGCTCCCCTGTTGGCCCCATACTTTCCGTTTCTAAATATCGACCCGCAACACGCCCTCCGCCTTGCATACTGATTCCAGTGGCAATAGTCTCTAGTGAAACGTCAACCAACTCTTCAGCATTCACTAAATTGCGACGAACATCGCCGTACAAAAAATCAGAAAGCTCTTCTGAATCTGAATAAGCGGCAAAAACCTGAATGAGTCGATCATTTCCTCGAGGAACTTCAACCATAAAACTTGTTGGGGGGGGTGCGTCTGACTGCACTCATTTTGAGAGCAACTATCCCAATTGTATAGAATCGGAGAGGTGATACCTCCACCCGAGACATTGATCACCAAATGAGATAAAGTTTTTTCTGAACTCAAGCCCTGTAGATCTGAAGCAGGAATCGACACATTTATTTTTATTTTTTCTTGCACCGCGCGCGTGCAACCAGAAGATATTATCAGGATCAAAAATCCTGCAAAATTAAAAATCAAAAAAGGTTTTAAAAAGATTCGGAGTTTTAACATTAAGCTCAAGATCAAGTTCAAGGTCAAATTCAAGATCAAATTCAAGATCAAATTCAAGATTAAGTTCAATTTCATTTTTCCCCGCTTTCATTCCATGTATCATTCTGATTTTTTTTGAAAAAATCTCAAGTCAAATTAGTTTCTTAGTCGAAAGCCCAGTCCTGTTTATTTTTAGGAGATTTTTTTTATTCGGTTGAATATAATTATAATGAACCACTAGAATCAAATTTAAGGAGCGCGAGATGATAAAAATTAAGGACTCACAAATACAGATCATTTTTGGATCATTATTGTTTATTATAAGTTTTATATTTAATAATTCGTGGGCAACTGAAAATCGAACTCTCATTCGAGGAGCCATTCAAAATGAAGTCTCTTGTGGAAATGAAGACTTTATGATTTGGCTCTCGATAGACAAAAATTTAATTCATCAATTTTCTGTGCCATCTCAGGGAACTTTCAATATCGACCTAGTCCCAGGTAATTATCAACTGGTCGCAAAAAATCCAAAAGAGTGTCTAGATAAAATAGAATTTAAAATTAAACTCGGTGAAAAACTGACCCTCGATTTAAGGCCAACGCTCAATAAACGTAAGCCAACAGCATGGGGATCCGGCGAACTTGCTTCAAGCTTAGCAACACCCTGTTCCTGTATTCAAGCAGCGGGTTGCCCTTGTTATACAGGTCAAGGATATCAATACCCTTCCTATATTCAACCGAATTGGAATCCTTGGTGGATGGGATATTCAACTTATTACCCAAATTTCTTTTATCCTGGAGCTTGGTCTAACTATGGTCTTAACCAGGGGTTCTATCCTGGAAGTGGCAATGTCGCTGCAGCAAAACCAAATTTATATATTTCTGGACCACAAAATAAAGATTTAAAAATTAAAATCAACTTCAAAGAAATTCGGCCAAAGGTTTATCCTACCTGGTTAGCGACGTCCCCAGAAGCAAATGAAAATACTTGGAAAATTAAATTGGATAAAAATAATTTTCTTCTTTCAGAAAAGGCACGTTATCCTTTTATTTATTATGACTTCCGAGTAGATGATGATTTATTTCAAGCTGAAAAGGGGTTTTGTGCTGAAAGAAATGAAGCTCTAGAAAAAATGTCTCTTGTTCTTAACGAACTTGGATTTAAAGCTAATGAAGTGAAGGACTTTGAAGAGCATTGGAGAATCAAAATGCCCCCTCAAGCCGTCTGTGTATTTCCTCAAAGCAATACTGAACTTGATAAAATTGCTACACTTGAAACAAATCCACCATTAAAAAAATTGACTCGAATTCTTTTTATAGCCACGTATAAAAGTGAAATGGAAAAAGGTAGGGTTGGAAAATTTATAAAAGAACCTATTGAACCCTGGATTGCACCCATCCAAAGACAACCCTCATCCACGTCTTGGAATTGGAAGTCTATTAAAAAAGACAACATCTCGAATGATTTTGAATTGCGAGAATGGGGAATTGGGTTTACATTTGATCCCAAAGATCGTAATTAGATTAAAGGATCCTATGGATTTTCATCTTGGTCATTTACCCACAGAACAACCTCATCCTGAAACCACTCACCTTTCAGAATTAGTGATTCAAGATCCCTCTGCGGCTCTACAACTTTTATTCAAAATAGATCAGCAGTCCTGGAGAGTTTTAAAAAACTCCTTAGGCGAAATCGAAAAATTACGTTGGTCTATTCAAAAGACATTGCAATCGCAAAATCGTATATTTTTGTGTGGGTGCGGGGCAACGGGACGCTTATCCCTGAGCCTGGACTGGCTGTTAAAGGCCCACGATATTTATTCAAAAAACTCAACGCAACCATTAAATCCTCAAGCCCTGGTGAGCTTTATGGCTGGAGGAGACTCGGCTCTTGTCAGTGCTTTAGAGGGGTTTGAAGATTATCCAGAACTGGGCAAGGAGCATCTTCAATTTATGGGATTTAAAAATGGGGATCTTTTGCTTTCGAGCTCCGAGGGCGGCGAAACACCTTACGTGCTTGGAGCCACTCTTTACGCGGCTAAACACTCTAGTCAAAAACCTTGGTTTCTTTATTGCAACCCCCGAGAACTTTTAAAAAATACAATTCCTCGATCTGCCGAAGTGTTAAATCATCCTCAAATTCACAATCTAGAAATTGCAACAGGTCCTATGCCTTTGGCCGGGAGTACCCGTATGCAAGCCTCTTCCGTTTTAATGGCGGCCTTAGGACTTGCTCTTTTTGAAGAACCTAAAAAATGGGAGACTTTAATTGAAAACCTTATTCAACTTGAAAAAACTGTTCATCAGGATCATTTCAATAAAATAATTTTTAACGAAGCTCAAATTTATAAAAACAATAATTATTCAACTTATCGCATAGACAGAAAATCATCTATAACTGTGTTTACTGACACCACAGAAAGAGCTCCAACTTTTTCTTTAAATAATTTTGACCACCCTCAGTTTAGAAAAACTGAACATTCATTAAGTTACATTTCAATTGAAGAGACTCTCAATTCGGAAGAAGCTTGGCTCGCACTTTTAGGTAGAAAACCCATCACTTTGAACCGTCCAGATCTCAGTTCTAAAAGCACTTTCGAATACCTTGAAGGATTTGATTTCAGTCAAAAAGCAGTCCAATTCAGAAAAGATTTAATTCCAGATCACAAACATATTCCGATTTTTGTTCAACAAAAACAGGATCATTGGAATTTCGAAGTAGACGGAACCTCTCTTAAAATCCCGCTAACAGAAAGCTTACTGATCAACCACCTTAACTTAAAAACTACTTTAAACATTCACTCCACTTTAATGATGGGGCACTTGGGACGTTACACTGGAAATTTAATGACCTACGTAAAGCCCACCAACGGAAAGTTGATAGACCGATCGGTCCGATATGTCCTTAGTCTGTTAAAAAAAGATGGCATTTCTATAAACTATCAACAGGTTTTAACGACTCTTAAAGATGAAATTCCAAAACTTAAATCTGATGAGCCCATCGTTTTAAAGGTCTATAAAATACTTAAAACCTAAATAGCTATCCATTTGAGTAATCAAAGAATAGGGTGTCATTTATGAGTAAAATTCATTTTTCAAAATATCAGATTTTTGTTGTTGGAGTTCTTACCTTTCTTCAGTTTACTATTATTCTGGATTTTATGGTGCTATCGCCCTTAGGTGCCCTGCTGATGCCGGCTTTTCACATAACGCCGACACAATTCGGAATCGTCGTTTCTGCATACGCATTTAGCGCGGCTCTTTCAGGGATTCTAGCCGCTGGTTATGCCGATCGATTTGATCGAAAAAAAATACTTTTGTTTTTTTACTCAGGATTTATTTTTAGCACACTCCTGTGCGGGATTGCTCCGAATTTTCCCATGCTTCTTTTGGCTCGTACATTGACTGGAATCTTCGGTGGAGTCATTGGTTCTATTGTGTTCGCCATTACAACAGACCTATTTCCATTAGAGACCAGAGGGCGTGTGATGGGTTTTGTGCAAACTGCGTTTGCTGGAAGCCAAGTTCTTGGACTTCCTTTTAGCCTATATCTTTCCAACCGATTTGGTTGGCACTCTCCGTTTCTATTTATAGTTATTATTGGTACTGTTGCCGGTTTTTTTGTATTTAAATACTTAAAGCCGATCGATTCCCATTTAAAACAACATCTTGACAAGCATCCACTTCATCATCTTTTGGACACAGTTAAAAACCGATACTACCTGAAAGCCTTCGCTGCCGTTGCGTTACTCAGTACGGGTGGATTTATGATCATGCCCTTTGCGAGCGCGTTCAGCGTAAATAATTTAGGAATTGATATCAATGATTTGCCACTCCTATATTTGACTACAGGAATTATTTCCATGATCGTTGGTCCTTTTATCGGTAGAGCCAGCGATGCCTTTGGCAAATACAGAGTATTTATTGTGGGATCCATTTTCACTATGATCACCGTTTCAATTTATACCAATCTCGGTCAGACGACGTTGGCGCATTTGATGATTGTCAATGCCTTCATGTTTATCGGCATTTCAATGCGCATGATTCCATCCCAGGCACTAGTTTCTGCTGTGCCAAAGCCTTTAAGCAGAGGGGCCTTTATGTCCGTAAGTTCTTCGATACAGTCATTATCAGGAGGCTTGGCATCGATTGTGGCTGGCGCTATAATTAGCGAATCTGCCGATGGCAAAATTGAACATTTCAATCAAATAGGATACATCATTATCTGCACAACGTTGGTGACCTTATTTCTGATGTACCAAATCCACAAACGAATTCACGAAAAATTAGATTGAGAGCAAGTGGAAACCTTCTGTGGACTATTCTAGCAATTCAACATCGATCTCGGAAGTTGATATTTTTATAAAAATATTATGAAACTTACTCAAACTCTTTTCCTATGCGGTAGGTAACTCTTCTGTATTTGAGTAACTCATAATGATCTTCTCGATTTTTATCTAATAAGGGCTTTAATATGGGTTCAAGAGCAACGCTGCCGCTAGACTCTAAATTAAACTCTAACAATTGAGAAATCGCACTTTGATATTGAGTTTGTGACAAATCAAGAATGGCCACCAAAAAGGTTTCTGGAACGGTATTACTTTTTACTAACTCAATTAGATTTTTACCTCCATGTTTTGAACTTAATTTCAAAACTTCTAGGATCAATCGTTGAATTTGTGGTTTCCCATAGGCTTGTGGTCTAGACCTAATAGATAACTCAGACCAAGGGATCGATGTGTGAGAACCGACGCCCAATCTTACTCTTTTTAAAATATGCCGATTAAAAACGCCAATCCGATTCGGCATTCTCTGTTTCAAAAAGTCCCAATCCTCATTATCCTTTTGGGCCTCGTTCGTTTGGATTTCTATCTCGGAAGTATCAATGAAACGGATGTAACTTTGATCTAGTTCTTTCATTACCCTCGTAAGAACTTCTACATTCGTAAGAAGTTCAATACGAATACCCCATAATTTCATCAATTCAGCTGGATCTTCAAATTCAATTTTTAACTTGCTTGCGGTATTGACAAACTTTTGCCGCAAAGCCTTTTGCCATCTAGACTCCCTTGAACTCAAAAAATTCAACCAAAAATCATTGGTACTAATAAATCCAGATTCACTCCGTAGCGAATTCATGTTCCAGCGAAGAATTTGTTCCTGAGCATTTCGAAAAGCTTCAAATTTCTTTGTGTTTGTAATTTTGCTCAATTCATTTCTAATAAATCGATCAAAGTCATTTTGCATTTCAATTCGCAGAAGCTCTATGGCCGGAAGATCTGGACCCATAGCCTCGGTCGAAGTCTTATTATTTTTTGAGTTTATACCAACAGGGGATTCCTTCACCTGGACTAAGTCCCTTGAAAATTCTTCCGCATCCGATGTGGCATCAAATTTTTGAGCTTTGATTCTAAAAAAAACTTCTCTCTGTCTCCTCTTAACTTCTATTGGATTGATTTCAATTTCTCCGTTTGGCCCAGAATATGGATTAATATTTTCAGCATCCACATGCACAGACTGAATTGGATATTGGGCAGGTCTCCCCTGCAATACTTGGATCAATTCCAACTGTTCTTTTTGATTAGAAGTATTGGCTAACATAAATGAAACTAAGTTGGATTGACGTTTACCAGGATAAAGGCGGCTTACACGTCCTAATCGTTGCCAAAAAGCTTTCGGACGAACCAAAGGATTTAGATCTATCAAAAGCGAGAGTGCCGGACGATCAACACCTTCATCGTACATACGAACCGTAATCAAAATTTTTGTCTTGCCTGAAGTAAAACGATTTTCAACATCATCCCGCACTTTATCGCTCATTTTAGAGTATAAAGCCTCAGCAGAGTAACCCATTTGCTGAAGGTCGTGTTCTAAAATTTTAGCCTGTGCGACGGTGGTTGCAACTAATAAAATTTTGTCGTTTTCTGCAAGCAAAGGTCTTAAAAACTTAAACAGCATTTGGTTGTACTTTGGATCCAACAAATATCGAAATCCGGACTTAAATTCATTTTCACTTAAATCATATTCGCTAATCTTTTCACGATCCAGTTGCACAAAAAGATCCTTAATATTAAAAAATTCTGGAAATAAAAAATAAGCATTTTGCAGTGGCGTAATGTCACCGTTATTTTTGGATAACGCATATTGATCAACTATATCAGCGACCTGATGAGTTCTTGTTTTACCTTTGAGAATTTGTTGAAAATCGTTCTTCGAATCTAAATAGGCCCACCAGGTTTTGCTATCGAAAAATTCGTCTATATTTTGCAATTGATGAAAGGGGGTGGCACTCATTCCCATCAAAAACGGATTTGATTCTGTATGCCTACGAACCATATTGTTAAGGGTTTGCCAGGTTTGTTCGGCCCCCAGATGGTGGACTTCATCATAATAAAGACCCGCTAAGTTTTGACTGGTCAAAGCCATAAGATTTGGATCTTCCATATATTTTATAAAGGTACGGGTGGTTGACAATAATACAACGGTTTTGCCCAATTTTAAAAGGCGCATGGCCTCCTTGGGGGAAAAATCATAGTTACTTGCACCCCATGTACCAAAAACAAACTGGTGATAATTATTTTGCTGTTCATGTGCAAGGGAACCATACAGTTGAGTCCAAATGCTACGACTATCAACTAATACAATGTGAAAATTTCCAGCTGTCGAGGAGGATCTTAAATTTTGACGAATGGAGTACCGTAAAAGCTCCGTCTTGCCTAAACCGGTGGTGCCAACAATAAGAAGCTTTCTCGCAGAAGAATCTATTGCTTCATCAATAACCTGCATTCCGATTTTTTGAACTTCTTTGGTATAAAGAACAGGGGCATTAATAGATTTTCGAATATCTTCTTTTGCCAAAGTTAAAATTTGGGGGTGTAGAGGATGACCCACCAACATCTTCCGAATCATTTGCACTATTTTTTTTTCGTGAACTTTAAGATCATACCCTCTGGGTAAGGAAAGCAAGAGTG
>DAIRER010000068.1:0-8000 GCA_036795495.1 Pseudobdellovibrionaceae bacterium
GTATTTAATCACTCTCTTAAAAGAAGAAGCCCCTGAAGTTCAAAATAGAATTTTAAATTTTATTTCTAAAAACTATAGCACGGCCAGTAAAATAACGCGTAGATCTTTTGATTTTTCTCCTAAAAATAGCTTAGATATCCTTTTTGGAATTCTGATCCCCCCTGAAAATTATTTTATTCAAAACCTTCACAACCCTTTGGGAGCCTATCGAAGATATATTGATGCAAAAAAGAAAATATTGAGGCTTTATAATAAAGAAAAAACCTATGATCATCTTGATATTAAGGCCATCCTTAAAGAAACCCAAGAAATACTTCTTCAAGAAAATTCCATTATAGGCTCTCATAAATCCGTCACACTATTTGGAAGCTTTGTAAATGGAACAGCCTTTTTAGAAACTTCAGATTTAGATATGGCCTCCTCACATTTGGAATTTTCTGAAAATACCTTTATTGAGTTTTTTAATGTTTTAGAAAAAAATCGCAAATTAGCAGCTATTGATTTTATTTTTACTTCTGAAATGGGCTTGGGGGGTTCTTTCGGACTTTCAAGTCCACTTCAAATTCGAGTTACAGAAAATAAAATTTTATTTCTTATTTTTCCAATGAGTCAAGTCTACCAAAACCTCATAAAAAACTGACACCAATAATTTTCGACTTTAACAACAATAAATTTACAGTTCGCAAGACTTAGAATTCAACTTAAGACTTTCACTTTTCGTACATTGAATATCATCTGCTATAAAATCCGAGTAAATTCTAAGGCGGCGAATTCGATTGTTTGGATGGACCATTGTTTTAAATTTTTCTAAGGTCATTGTCGACTTTGAATCAATTATATGATCATCTGATCGGGCACAAAACAAAGCAAAACTCGAAGCCACTCGACGTCTTTTTTCTGCTAATGATTTTTTACTTTTCAGACTATGTTCAAATGCTTTTTGTGCAATCCAATCGGCAAAATCTTCATTACTTGCTTTAGCAAAGCCAAAAGATGTAAGTAGTGAACTCTCTTCTTTATAAATTGTAGACATTTCATATAAATATCTTTTAACGAGTGCCCTTGAGTTTTGTAATGCCTTTTCTAATTTTATACTTTCATCAGAAGTTGTTTGACATTTGTATTCTTGAACAAAAATCGGTGACAAATAAACAACATCATTTTCGTACATATATTGACCGTTTAATACGGAATCTAACAATTTTGGATTTAAAAATAAAGGATTACTGACCTCAACACCATATTTCTTTTTTAATGGAGTTATTAAATAGGTTGCAAAATTTGAATTCACAAAGTCGCTGATTGTATTTTTTGAAATGATTCCTACAGAATTCAATATTTCTTCTTGAGTGGGTTTACTTAATTCGGATCGATCCACTAAACACTGTGAGAGTTGATAAATTTCTTTGGGTAAATCGTATTGTTGAATTTCCGAACTCAAAGCCGCTTCCTTTTTTTGAGACCAATCAGAGCAACCGAGGGATTGAAAAGCCACTTGATTGAGTAATTTGAAAAAGGGTGTTGTAACTAAATGATCCTTCAAATACTTATCAGGATCAATGGAATGCGCCAACTCATGAGCCATAACGAGATACAAATTCACTTCAGAAACTACGGTATTGAAATATCCCGCACACACAGTAAATTTATGTTTAGAGGGCATATACATTGCATTGACCTCAGTAGTGCCACAATCTGAAGACGTTCCTAATATCACAGGGTCCACATAGGGTAAACTGAGCTGGATGGTGGTAATTTCGTGAATCATTTTTTGTTTTACTTCAGAGGAAAGATTCAGATTTTCAATAACATGAATAATGTCATTTTGAACAACCGAAAAAAGAGCTTCAACGCGTTTCCAATTTTTATGATTTTTATATTTTGCATCCACTATGATCTTATTCATTTTCCATTCGGATTTACGAAACTCCAGTATATCTGAAGGACTTAAATCTTCTTCCCTGACTTCTTTAAGATCGGGGCGTTGGGCGTAAACTACATCTTCTGAATATTCACTAAATTTTTGAGACAGGGCCTGAGACTCTAAATTAAATTTACGGGCCCAAGTTTTACTGCTGTCTTCATTTTCCATGAGTTGAATTAATTTATTTAGAGGTTCCTCTATTTTTTTTTGCAAATCTAAAGGAACTGTATTTATTCCAGAACGAAAGGCCTCAAAATCTATACGAATGGCATTATTAATTTCAGAATTTTTTCCTGATCCCATTAAATACTGATCATCAAAATAACTAAAATTACCTTTTGATTTTGAACTCCATAGTTCATCACAAAAAGCATCAGAAAGTTCTTCACAGGACACTGGATTTGGACTTTGAATAAGTTGATCTAAGGTATTTAAAGTTTTGGAATATCCATTGACAGAAATTACAAAAATTCCAAAAAAAACTCTCATCACATATTTAGACATATAAAGATCCTCACTTTAAAAATGAGTCCCCTTATAGCAGATTTACGCCCCTTATTTTGAGGAAAAAGTTAAAAAATCTTTATATTATCTTATTTTGCACTATTTTCTGCACTTTTTACACATATCTTACACATATCTAAATAGATTCTGAAGGATCTGCCATTAAATCCAATCATAATTTCAAAAGTGGATCATTTAACCACACCTCGTCCTCGGAACTATGAATTGATATATTTTTAACATATTTCCAATTCATTCTCTTGTGCAACTCAAAACATCACTGATGTGCAACTCGAAACATCACTGACAGTTTATATTCATAACATCGTTGACATCGCTACATAATTAAAATAGAAAGCCTCATGGGAAAACAAAAACAGCTGCTGTTGGATGATGAATTTCATGTAGAAAAAGAATTTGGCGGGGCTCGTCTAAAAAAATCCCATGCTAAAAAATCTAGACCCATTGCTATAAAAAAAACAATGCACTTAACTCTGAGATCTTCAAAAGCAAAAGGAGAAAAATCCTTTCGATATGATAAAAGTAGAATCCAAAAAATTGATAAAGTTGTTAGGACTCAAGCTAGAAAATTTGGAGTTGAAATTTATAGATTTGCAATTGTGGGCAATCATCTTCATTTGCTTGTAAAAGCCAGTTATAGAAGAGGTTTTATATCCTTTTTAAGATCCATTTCAGGAATTATCGCTAGAATTGCGCTGGGGGCGGAGCGAGGGAGCGCAAAACTCAGTGAATCTGCACGGGGCTTTTGGGATCAAAGGCCTTGGACAAGAATCCTTTTCACATGGACTGAGTTTAAGAATGTTAAAAAGTATGTGGAACAAAACTTTAACGAAGCTATGGGATTTGTTCCCTATAAACCACGAAAATATAAATCCACCGCATAAATTTTAAAAATCACTATGAACTTCATAAACTTAAGTATGGTTTTCACGAGAAGTTATGAAAGAGGTCTACTATAACCAAGCTTTCAATTTTCGTGGAAAATTGAAAGCTTGGTTATAGGGGTGTCTGATTTAAAGACACAATTCAAAATTATTTATTAGATGACACTAATAACGTTACGTCAAAAGAAGTCATTCGTTGAATTTGAATGGATTATGAAATTGTCAGTCCATTTTGTGAGTTGATGACCGCCAAGGCCTGTTCAACAGAGAGGCTTTTCATGCATTCATGGGTCCCTAAAGGGCAGCGCTGGGGACCATGCTTTCCGCAAGGGCGGCACTCTAGATTATCATTTTCTATAATAGTGGCACGTTCACCCCAGGGGCGAAAGCCCTGACTAAGAACGGTTGGGCCAAAAAATGTTAAAGTTGGAGTTTGAACTAAGGAGGCCAAATGAGCACTGGCACTGTCATTACCCACAACCATTTTAGAAGAAACCATCAAAGACAAGGTTTCAAGAATAGAGGTTTTTCCTGCTAAATTCACAACACCTGGAACCTGCTTTTGAATCCTCTCACAAAGAGAGCGTTCTTCAGAGCTACCCATCAGAACGACGTTAATGGATCTTTTTACTAAACCTTGAGCTAGCTGTGTAAAGCCTTCTTCAGTCCATTTTTTTGTAGCCCAAGTGCTCCCAGGAAAAAGACAAATAAAGGGCTTTGGAAGTTGAAAATCAGGAATTTTTAAATTTAATGAAAGAACCTGATCCCTAAAAAATGAAACACCCCAGGGAGGTGGCGCTGGCAATAAACCTTTTGAATTTTTAGCCGTGTAATCGACCGTTTGAGTTTCTTCAATTCTATGTTGTAATTCCAAATCAAAAGAACCTAACAACGAAAGTTGACGTAAAGCCTCTGGAAGTTTTAAGTTTTTAGAAACTCGATAATTATAAAAAAAATAACTCCAGAAGTTTTTATAGGAAATCTTTGAGGGGGATCGTATCTGACTTACAAAGAAAGTTGTTCTTAAAGACTCATGGGGCGAAAACAATCTTAAAATTTCATAACGAGTTAATTCGAGTTGAGCCTTTTGGTAAGACTCGGAATTGCCTTTTTCTATCTCAATCAATTCATCAATAATTTTTAAATCTTTTAAAAAGGAACCCACACCCCGGCGAGCGACAAGAATGAGTTTTTCATGGGGCCAAAGTTTTTTTATATGAACCAAGGTCGGCACACTGAGCACCAGATCTCCCAAAAAGGCCGTTTGAACAAAAACTTGAGCTGATACATTTGAATTCATGAGGGCTGCGTCTTTCCTAAGGTTTAACTCCGGGTTTAATGCTAATAACATCGGCCTTGATCGTTCCAATTTTAATTTTGGATTCTAATTTTAAAATATATTTCTTTTCATCATCAGAAAGCCAAATGAAAACATCCCCAACTGGTTTAAAAATTCCCTTTAACAATATTTGAGGCTGAATCACGATCGTATTTTTTGGTCCCAGATCCGTATCAATCACTTCTTTTCTTAAAGCTTTCGCTTTAAATACTAAATTTTCGTTATCGTGGGCCACTCGAAATGAATATTCATTTCCAACAGTCCATTTAAAAAGTCTTAAGTAATAAAAAGTACTAAATACATTTTGTGAATAGGGTAAGATATCCCAATTTAATTTTCGCTCTTCAACACCATGTTCTTCTGTAATCTTTTTTTCCCAAAACTGAGCCTCATTTTTTTTAAAATCAAAAAAAGACTTGGCCTCACGAATTTGACCAGACTCTTTCACATGCAAAGAGTACGCAATAGGAGTTAAATTAAAATAATCCATAAAATTTTCAACATAATCATCCACGGTGTAGACATGTGAAAAAAAACTGCTGGTTTTCAGCTCCGCAACCATACTGTATGCTTTTTGACCATTCACTTGAGCAAAGTTTTTGATTTTAAATTTAATTTCACCGGCCGTCATCGCAAAATAATGCACCCGTAAAGTCACTTCTTCTCCGATGTAAAATGGATCCACCAAAGGACGACGCCCGTCAAATCCCTCCGTATCTTCGAGTTCAGGAGGACGCCGTTCTGGGAGCGTTACTTTAGGTTTTTTTTCTGCAGACGTGGGAGCTTTCTGTTTTGGCTCTAACATTAACTTCGACTTGGATTTTGTTTTTGTTTTTACCTTCACTTTTTCTGGAACTTCAACGAGAGGCTTAGGAAGATCCACAGGCTTAGAGTCAACAGTGGGCTTTGTAGATTCACTGGTGTCTGTGGGTTCAGTCGCTTCTGTGGTTTCAATTTTTACAAATTGATCAAACTCTTTATTGGGCTCTAAGATCACCTGAGGATCATGTTTTAGAACCTTTGAAGTGCACGAAAATACCCCAGTCCCTAAAATCAAAAACAAAAATATATATTTCATTCGCATCAACGGTAATCCTTCCAACGTCTGTGCAACCACAGCCACTCTTGTGGGTGTTTTTTAATAACCTCTTCAATCTTATCACAAAAGGCCTGTGTGAGTAGAAGATTGTTTTCTTCCCGGTTTTCTTTCAGAAGATGATCCATATTTAATGGGGGATCAATACACAAATGCATTTTTTGGTCTGATCCTTGATACGCATAGACCGTTAAAATGGGAGCCTTTGTTTTTTGATAAAAAAGGGCTAGCCCATAGGCTGAACCTGTTTTTTTTCCAAAAAATGTCGTTTCAATGCCATAGGGTTTACCCATATACTGGTCCAAAACAAACACAACTGCATTTTGAGAGCGCAGTCCCTTTAATACTTCAAAGGCCGTATTCTTTCCATGGGCATCAATAAATTGAACCCCCTGAGCTCCACGAATTGAAAACCAAATATCATTTAAGAATTTATTTTTAAAGACTTTTGTAATAAGCTGAACAGGAATTCCTTTAAGCACCAAGGCCGAGGCCATCACATCCCCATTCCCTAAATGCATTCCTAACAAATAGAAACCCTTTTTATTGCTCTGTGCTTCCTGAATATGCTCAAGCCCATGAAATACAACGTTTTCATCCACCCATTTTTGATTCATTGCCGGAACTAAAAACACCTCGGATAAATTTCCACCCAAAATCGCCATAGACTTCCGTGCTAAATTCAGGCGCTCCGAATATGACATTTCTGGAAAAGCGATTTTAAGATTTTCAAGAACGAGGTGTCTACGGACTCTAAAAACATCAAACCACAACCATCCAAAGATCGCGCCCCCGGCTCGCACCCAGGCACGTGGAAATAAATTCAATAGAATGGCATAAAGTTTAAACAAGGATTTCATCAATCACCTTTTCAAATGCTTTTAGATCACCAGAAATTTCCAAATCAATATCAATATAAAATATTTTATTATAAAAATCTTTTGAAATCGGAATTGAAGAATTCTGAACAGAAGAATTCTGAATCGGAGATTTTTTTTGATTTTCAGGTTTTATAAAGACTTTAAGCTTTACCAAGTCTTTTAAAGACACCAAAATAAAATCAAAGTTCTGATTTTCTATCTCTTTTTGAATTTTTAAAAAATCATCCAATGTGTATTGGTGATGATCTAAATGTTCTTTTCAAATGAATCTGAGGATTCTTTTCATCGATACTTTTAAAAAAAATCTCAGGATTTCCTAAACCACAAAAAGAATAAACTTTTTTTCCACGCAGGTTCTCTAAATTCAAAATCTTTCCATCTTCGGTCCAGGATTTTAAGCTTGAACGGTAAGAGGCATTTAAAATAATTTTACCTTGAGGAATAAAAGCTTTAAACGTTTCAAGTTGATCTTTTGTTGTATAATTTATTTTTGTAAACACAAGAACTTGGGCACGTTGGAGTGATTTCCAAGATTCTCTTTTTAAAATTTCAACTCCGGCCGCAGCATCGATAAGCACAATATCTAAGTCACGTTTCAAAGGAAAATGCTGAAAACCATCATCAAGAATTAAAACATTGTATTTTTTCTGAGTGAGAGCAAAAGCCGCAACAGCATATTTTTTTGAACCCACATATATATCTGTGTTCGATAGCCGTTGAGACAGTAAAAAGGGTTCGTCACCGTACTCAAAAGCCCCCGGAACTGAATCCGGATCCACTCGGGTGGGGGACGTGATCGTCCCGCCATAGGACCTTGCGACAACTGCATAAGAAAGTTTTCGTTTGTCCATAAAGGAACAGAGCCATAAAACAAAAGGCGTTTTTCCAGTTCCACCAAAGGAGACATTTCCAACACTGAGAATGGGGACCTGAAATTTATGAGTTTTAAATATTCTCACATCATATAATTTTCGGCGCAACTCCGTCACTTGATGAAATATAAATTCTAAACTTTGCGTAAAGAAATTCACTTTCGGCATACATAGGCCTCTAAGGATTTGGCAACACGCTCCGTGGCCCCAACCTCTCCTAAAAGTGAGGGAATTTTTTTAAGATCCTCAATCACTTTGGACTTGTATTCAGGTTCTAAAATATATCTCATTAATAATTTTTCTAAATTTTTAGGATTGGCATCCTCTTGAAAAATCTCTGGAACGGCCTCTTTATTAAGAACCAAATTGACAAGGCCAAAGTATCCTTTCACTACGAACCGGGCTATCACACTGGTCAGCCAACTGGTTTTGTACATAATCACCATGGGCTTTTCTAAAAGCCCCACCATCAATGTGGC
>DAIRER010000069.1:0-7995 GCA_036795495.1 Pseudobdellovibrionaceae bacterium
CAATTTTTGTCATCATGGACCAAATCGGTTGAATAAAATAATAAGAACTTAAAAGGGATAAAAGAAAGGTCAGAAAAGTAAATAGTGTAAAAAAAAGACCTAATTCATCAACACCCACAAAGCCTTTTCTATTGAGCCAAAATAGAAAAACACTAAAAGTTAGACCATATAAAATAAATTGAAAAAAAACATACCTGTAGAATAAAAACTTTGGAAATACACGGTAACGTTCACCCAATTGATTTAAAATACGAGAAATCATATTCCATACCAATTACAGTTTGTATTATACGATGCGTACACGATAACCCACACCCCGAATCGTTTCGATATTCTCTCCCCAAACGCCGAGCTTTTTTCTGAGTCCAAAAACATGAGTGTCCACGGTCCGACCAATCACATTGACACCTTCTCCTTGAATATTTTCAATCAAACTCTCTCGAGTTAAAACTCTTCCTCGATGACTTACCAAAGAAACCAATAATTTAAATTCAGAGGGTGTTAAATGTAATAATTCTTGTCCCACCTTGACTTCATAGGATGCCAAATTGATTTCCAAACCTTCAACTTGAATTAAATCCTTATTTGCTTCTGAAAAATTTGGTTTTGGAGTCAGTATTTGATTTCGTCTTAATAAAGCCTTCACACGTGCTAAAAAAACTGTGGGTTCAAAGGGTTTTGTTAAATAATCATCGGCCCCTTTTTCTAATCCCACTACAATATCTTGGGGCTCAGTTTTTGCTGTAACCATCAAGACACCCACCTCGGGGGTATTTTTTTTTATTACACTGACAAGCTCCACACCACTCGCTCCAGGTAACATCCAATCCACAACGGCTAAATTGTATCTTGTTTTTGTAAGTTCACCGAGAGCTTCTTCCGCCGTTCCACACTCTTTAACCACTAAACCCTGACGCGAAAGCATTAAACTCATCAATTCACGAATTTCACGCTCATCTTCAACCACGATGACTTTTGATTCAGCCAAAACGACCTCCATGACGGATATCTCTACCCGAAAAAGCAAAAATAACATCTTCTGCTATATTCGTGGCATGATCTCCAAGTCTTTCTAAGTTTCTTGAAATAGATAATAAATGCATACACGGTTCAACGTCCTGAGGATGTGACTTCATATGTTTAATCAACTCCCCATCAATAATATCCCGAATATAATCAACTTCATCATCTTGAAGTAAAATCTTTTGAGCCAATTCTTGATCCGCTTTAACAAATGAATCTAAAGACTGCCCCACCATATCACGCACAAGAACAGACATACGATTCAATTCTTTTATTCCAATGGAGAGATTGTAGTTCAAAAAATCTTTCCCCGAGTAAGCAATATTCACGGAAAGATCTCCCATCCGTTCAAGATCGGTATTGATCTTTAAAATCGACATAATAAATCTTAAATCTTTGGCCACAGGACCCTGTGTGGCCAAAATATTTAAGCACTCATTATCCACCTGCATCTGCGCCTCATTTATTCTTTTCTCAATCTCATGAACTTTTCCAAATCCTGAAATATCTCTCATCTCCATCGATTGACAGGCCTGCATTAACGCCTTTTCTACAAACCCACCCATTTCCAAAATGTGCTTTTTAACTGCGGCCAATTTAGAGTCTATATTCTTTTCCAAAGCCTCTCCTTTAACCTGGCCATACCAGGTGTATTCCACTCGCCTATCCATAGGCAAGCATCGAAGTCATAGAATAACAAAATCTTGACAGAAGAGCCAAACAATTTCGTAATGAAAATATGATAAAACTTTCAGCTATTGATATTGGATCCAATGCCATTCGAATGATCGTCGCCGAGACTCCCCGAACCGATGCTCTTCAGTTTAAAACCATTAAAAAACTCAGAGCCCCTCTGCGCCTTGGTGCACAGGTTTTTCTGACGGGTCAAATCGCCCCCCTGGATATCGAAATAGCCACCCAGATTTTTAAAGATTTTCAGAAGGAAAATGAACTCTTTAAGGTTAAAAAATGTAAAGCTGTGGCCACAAGTGCGACCCGTGATGCTAAAAACCAATCTGACTTCTTGTCCGCAGTCTTTAATGCTTCTGGAATAAAAATTGAAGTCATTGATGGCGTTGAAGAGGCCCGGCTCATCCACTTAGCCATAAAGAAAAAATACAATCTTTTGCAAAAAAATGCTCTTCTTATCGACGTAGGCGGAGGCAGTGTCGAGGTCTCTTTTAGTCAAAACGCTCAACTGACGTCCACTCAAAGTTTTCCCCTGGGGACGGTTCGACTGATTGATGAGCTCAAAAAAAGAAAGGCCACCGAGGATAAAACCAGCCTTATCATTGCCGAACAGTTAAACCCCTTAAGCCATCATATACATGCCCATATTGATAAAAACCCCGTTACTTTTGCAATTGGAACAGGGGGCAATCTAGAATTTCTGCTGGATTTCAGAAACCGCTTTCTTTCTAAAAAACCAAAAAAGTATTTTACCTATTCTGAGCTCACTTTGATTTTAAATATTTTAAAATCAACAACGCTGAAAGAACGCATGGAAAAATATGACATTAAAAAGGATCGGGCGGATGTTATTTTTCCCGCGGCACTGGTGGTTCAAACCATTCTTCATCAATCGGAAGTCCGCAAAGTCTATGTCCCCAAAGTCGGCTTAAGAGAAGGTGTTCTTTGGTCCATGATTTGAATCAGAATAAATCAGATCTCCACTCTTTAGACACTCTTGAATCTTTTTCAAAGATCTGAACAGTTTGATATAATGATTTAAGCAAAGCCTAAATCAGTGATATTGTATAAATGTATACAGTTATATGGACCACTAACTATTGACTTAAAGGAAATCAAATCAACTATTTATTCTTTATTCTTTTCTTAATAAATCCCCTTTTTTGTTTTTCTTCAGAGAAAACTTGCAAATCTTTAATTTTAAAAGATTCAAAAACCTATGCCTCAATAAAGGATCATGAAACACTTCTTGGCCCTGGGGACTTTCCTTTAGATTTCCTTAAGAAAGACTCCCTAGGATTTGTAATTCCAAATGAAGATCAACCGATCAACATCTTACCTTTTTTAAAAGGATTACCAAGTGGTGCGTACCTTTCTGTGGGAACAGAGAGAAGCTTTATAGCGGCGGGGCTTACTACTAAATCAACACACCTTATTGTTGCAGATATTGATCCCAAGGCCATTTTATATGTTTATATAAATACAGTTCTCTTAAAAGCCGCAGAGGATAGACAACAATACATAAAATTGAGACAGGCAAAAAGTATTGACGAGTTATATCGTTTATCCTCGAGCGTCTTTCAATATGATAATATTAAATTACTTCATAAGACTTGGACATGGTGGTCCAGTATACAAGCTCAACCAGGTATTCAAGCTATGTATGAAATGAACTTGAATAATCCTGAGAGTAAATTTCTAGACGCAAATTACCTATTATATGAAAATCAATTTCAAATAGTTCATGAATTAGCTAAAAAAGATAAGATTCACGCCTTTTTAGTGGACCTAGGTAACCTACAAACTGTAGCGAAATTAAAACAATGGTTAGATTTAAATAATATTAACCCTGCGGCAATAGATGTAAGCAATGCTTGGTCCTATATGAAGAGTGAAAAATTGCTTGAAAGTCTTCGATTGATTGGGAAATCCAGTTTACCCGGATCCGTTTTAATAGCAACAACCTTACCCGATCGAGAAAATGATTTTACTGGATTTAATGCAAAAGATGATTGGTTATATACTTCTCTAAGGATGCAGGACTATTTTTTGAATCCTTGGATATTTGAACGATTAGTTCGACCAATAAGTCGATACAATCATCAGAGAATGCCTCCGTCTTCCTATTAAGATCCACCGTTGAGAAGTTTAGGGGGAATGACCCAAATCAAATGAGCGGACTCTGGTCCAATCTCTTTCCATGAATCCACTTCAAAAGCGACAACTCCACCCTTTTTTATTTCTATAAAACTATTTAACGTTCCGTGAAGTAAAAAACTAGAAAGCAAACTCAGGTGGGGTTCATGACCCACCACAAGGATGGTCCCCATTGACTGACCATTCATTCTTAACCATTTCAAAAAGGACTGGGGATGAACTAAAGGGACAAGCTCAGGAACATCTATCATTGGAACCTTAGGAAACTCCTGAATTAAAATTTCAGCTGTTTGGTGTGCACGCAAGTAAGGACTGCTTACAATCATTCCAAGGTCATCTACCCAAACTTTTAATTTTTGAGCCAGGATTTGTATTCTTTTTTGACCCTTAATCGTCAAAGGACGAAGTGAATCATCTTGACCTGTTTGTTGAAAGAAATCTTTTTCTTCAGCAATTCCATGCCGAACAAGAATCAACCTCATTGGACTTCACCATTATTTAAATGTCTCTCTTTAGCCAACTTTATTAATTTTTTTTGCACACCCTCAGGATCAGATTTTCTTTGATGATAATTTCCCTTGGCATCCATAGTCCAAGTTTGTCCATGGTCAGAGATATACATATTTAAAATTTCCCAGCACTTTTCTTTTAATTGAGAGTCGTAAATTGGAACTATTGCCTCGACTCGTCCATGCAAGTTACGGTACATCCAATCCGCCGAGCCTAAATAAAATTCACCCGCTTCAGGCTTTTCGGATGCATTTCTAAAATAAAATAATCGAGAGTGTTCTAAAAAACGCCCCAAAGTTGAAAAAACTCGAATGTTTTCAGAAATCCCTTTCACTCCGGGTTTGATACAAGTAAAACCACGAATCAATAGATCAATTTTAACTCCGGCTTGCGACGCTCTATAAAGAGCCACGGCAATTTCCGTTTCTTCCATATTGTTAAATTTGGCAATAATATGAGCTGGTTTTTTATTTTTAGCATTTTCGATTTCACGATCAATCATAGAAATAAATTTTTTAAACATATTCACAGGAGCAATCAAAAGATGATTGTAATTTGTTTTTTGCGAATGACCTGTTAAATAATTAAAAAATTCAATCAATTCTTCGGTGATTTCTTCTCGTGCCGTCAAAAGCCCTAAGTCAGTATAAAATCGAGAGGTAACTATATTGTAATTCCCAGTCCCAACATGAGCATAACTCCGTAATGAGGAACCCTCTTGTCGAACGACAAGAGCCGTTTTGGCGTGAGTTTTTAATCCCACCAAACCATAAACCACATGCACTCCCGCATTCTCTAAAGCCTGGGCCCAATAAATATTTCTTTCTTCATCAAAACTTGCCTTTAACTCAACCAAACAAACCACTTGTTTTCCAGCCTCTGCGGCACGGATTAAGGACCGAACAAAAGGTGAATTGTCTCCGGTTCGATAGAGTGTCATTTTAATTGCCAAAACATCTGGATCTTCACAGGCTATACGAATGAATTTTTCAACCGTAGCCGAAAAACTTTCAAAGGGATGATGAACTAAATGATCCGCAGCTTTAATGACAGAAAAAATATGTGTTGAGTCCTCCAAAAATGGACTTGGAATAATGGGCTGAAAGGGCTCAAATTTCAACTTTGGCAAGGGAAGATCAATAATAACAGAAAGATCAATAAAATCAAAACCTACTGGTAATTCATAAACATCTTCAGGTTTTAAATTCAGTTCCTCTAAAAGAAAATTTAAAATCCATGGATCTGCATCTTGAAGGACTTGAATACGAACCACCTCCGCAAATCTTCTGTTTTTTAATTCTTGCTCAACCACTTCTAATAAATCTTCTGCCGCATCTGGCTCACTATTGGGGTCTGCATTGCGGGTGATTCGAAAAGGCATGACGGTTAAAACTTGCATCTGTGGAAATAGATCCTGCACATGAGCTCTCATCAATTCAATAAGACTTATAAATTTATATTTATTTTCATCAGACTCGATACGAATCCATTGTGGCAAAACTTGAGGTACTTTAATGCGAGCAAAAAATTTATCCTTACCCTTTGCACGTTTTAAGGTAACCCCTAAAGACGTCGATAAATTTGAAATAAATGGAAATGGATGCCCAGGATCCACAGACAAAGGAGTTAAAATAGGAAAAACTTTTGCCTTATAATATTTTGTTGCTTTTAATTTTTCATTCTCATTTAATTCGGCCCATTTCATTAGATAGATCCCATTTTTTTCAAGTTCTGGACGAATGGATTCAGCATAACAAATGGATTGATCTTTTCTTAAAGCGATTACCATTTTTCGTATCGCTCGGAGTTGCTCTTTCGGGGGCTTTCCATCTGCGGATTTTGAAAACACATTAAACTCAATATAGCGTTTAATGAGCCCCACCCTCTTCATAAAAAACTCATCTAAATTTGAAGAGAAAATTGAAAAAAAACGAAGGCGCTCTAAAATGGGAGTTCTCGAATCCTGGGCTTCTATCAAGACCCTTCCATTAAATTTTAACCAACCCAAATCTCGATTTAAAAAGGCGATTTCAGACGTGTAGCGGTTTTCGAAGGATTTCATCTTCGTGATTTTTTTGGACTTTTTAGTAATTTTAAGTGCAGTCATTTTTGTCATACAGAATATATAACAAACTATTACAGTCGATCCTAACAATCAACGAGCTTATTTTTTAGTATTGCAATTCATTAAAAAAAACCTATAATTAATGTAACGGGTTGATTTTACCCTAAAGGAGCGTTTCTATTTGACACACTCTCAAAAAAGTATTCAAAAAGCAGAACGGGTGATCGTTGTCGGAGTTGGACTAAAAAGCGAACCCCTCTCAGAAATTAAAGAAAATCTATTAGAACTTGAAGAACTCGTTACAGCCGCCGGGGGCGAAGTCACGGGGTCTTTAATTCAAGTTTTATCCCAGTGGAACCCTTCAACACTGATTGGCTCTGGAAAAGTAGAAGAAATTGCGCTGTCCGTTGAAGAATCCAAAGCGTCCCTTATTGTCATTGACCATCACCTTTCTGGAGTCCAACAAAGAAATTTAAAAGAAAGTTGTAAAGTCCGAGTGATTGATCGCAATCAATTGATTTTAGATATTTTTGCTCAACGGGCTCAAACCTTCGAGGGTAAATTGCAAGTTGAACTGGCTCAACTCTTGGATCAGATGCCTCGAATGGTGGATGCTTGGATGGGCTCCCTTTCGCGACTGGGTGGAGGTATTGGAACCCGCGGACCTGGGGAAAGCGCCCTCGAGAATGACCGACGTCGTGTTCGAGAACGTGTCGCCTTAATTAGAAAAAAGCTAGAAAGTGTTCGCAAAAACCGAGCGCAACACAGAAGCTCTCGCAAACGTCATGAAATACCCAGTTTTGCCCTGATTGGATATACAAACTCTGGAAAGAGCTCGCTTTTAAATCGTCTGACAGGATCTCAAGTTCTGGCAAAAAACCAAGCCTTTGCCACCTTGGACCCCACAACACGCAAGGTTTTTTTAAGAGAAGGACCACCCGCCGTAGTGACAGACACCGTGGGATTTATTCGAAAACTTCCACCCCAATTGATTGAGGCTTTTAAAGCGACCCTTGAAGAGTCCGCCGAAGCTGATGTTTTAATTCACGTGATTGATTTATCTTCTCCAAATATGAATCGTCAAATTGAAGTGGTTGACGAATTGATTAAAGAATTTAAGTGGGAGGATAAAAAAAGAATTTATGTTTTCAATAAATTCGATATCGCTCCCATAGAAAAACAATTTCGAGTTCAACAATTTCCCAGAGTTTTTGTCAGTGCCCTCACGGGGCAAGGCATAGACCAGTTAAAAAAACTAATGATTCAATCTTTAGAAGACCAGCAAAAAGAATTTCAACTCTTCTTTCCTCATCAAGAGGAGCATCGAGTATTTGATCTTTCTCGCGAAGCTCAAGTTACTAAAAAAGAAGTCGGAAGCTCTGGTGTTCTTTGTTATGCTCACCTCACTCCCCATCAAGTCACTAAATGGAGTGAGTATTTTGTTAAGTAATACCCTCAAACTTTAGTCCAGTAGAAATTCACTTTCTGTCGACTTATTGCCACATCCTTTAACATTGTTTAACATTGATTCTAAATGGTTAACTCATAGG
>DAIRER010000070.1:0-7978 GCA_036795495.1 Pseudobdellovibrionaceae bacterium
AACGTAAAAGAGGCGAGTGGGGTGGACTTGTTATTAATGGAAATGCACCTATCAATGCTTGCGCAAAAGGTGTTGCCGTATGTGAAGCCATCAGTGAAGGTATAAAATCTAAAGAAGTAAAATTTGGTGGAAATGATTCTGAAGACAATAGTGGTGTACTTAAATATGTAGTCGTTGAATTTGCAGGATATCCTATCTCACAAGATAATGAATTGAATGGCATTAGTTTTAATGGTGTGGGTTCTGGTACCGAAGTAGAATATATTCAAGTCCATATGAATGCCGATGATGGTGTTGAGTTTTTTGGCGGAACTGTAAATGTAAAACACGTTGTATTAACAGCTAATGAAGATGATTCCATGGATTGGGATATGGGATGGGTTGGGAAAGCTCAATTTGTTTTGATTGATCAGGGTCAAGATGCTGTTGACAATGGATTTGAAGCCGATAATTTAAAGTCCCCTATGAATGCCGAACCACGCTCGAATCCAATCATGAGCAATGTAACGATGATTGGATCTTCGAAGTCAGCCTATGGAATGCTTTTACGAAGAGGCACAGGCGCTCAACTTTCAAATTTTATTATCACGGGGTTTTCAAAAGCTTGTATTGATATAGATGATTCAGAAACCTTTAAAAATGCAGCATCTGTAAATGAGCAAGGTGTTTTGACGGCCACAGGATTGGCAATGTCTTACTCTTTAATGAATTGTCCAAAATCCTTTGAGGCTGAAGCCAATGATCCTTGGTCTACCGAGTCCTGGTATAAAAGCCAAGTGGGTAACAAACTTGGAAATCCAGAATTGAGCGGATGGCTGCTTTCTGCGACAAGCCCCGCTTGGAATATGGGAATGACTCCAGATGATTTTTTCTTTGAGCCAGTTGATTACATTGGTGCGATTGGAAAAACAGATTGGACTCAAGGTTGGGTTTCAAAATCACTGCAATAATTTTAAAATCCTATTTTGAAGTTGCGGTCCTTGTTTTACTCTTGTTGCCTCTCCGAGTTTTCGGAGAGGCTTCTGTTTTAAGAGGGTCTGTATCTGGTCCCGCATCGGAAGTTGAGGAGTATGTTATTCTTGCGCCTAAAAATAAAGGAAGTTTAACGGATTTAATTGAAGTGCGTAAACAAAGCCATCAAGTTTCAGAAGTTTTGGCCGCAGAACAAATGAGCCGCCAGGGGGATAGTGATGTCGCCTCCTCATTAAGGAGGGTCACGGGATTAACGTTGATGTCCGGAAAATATATATATGTGCGTGGACTTGGAGAACGTTACTCGGCGGTACAAATGAATGGATTTTCAGTGCCAAGCCCCGAACCTGCTCGACGTGTGGTCCCTTTAGATCTTTTTCCGGCTTCACTGTTAGAAAGTGTGATTGTACAAAAAAGTTTTTCTGCTGATTTGCCTGCAGAATTTGGTGGAGGACTTGTGCAGTTAAAAACAAGATCCATTCCCGAACAATTATTTGCTCAAATCACTTTAGGCGAAAACCTAGGATTACCCAATGAGGTACTTGCCTACTCTGGTGGATCCAGTGATCTCTTGGCTAAAGACGACGGTACGAGGGCCTTACCAGCGCCGATTTTGAATTTTTTAAAAACGGGACAAAAAATTGATTCTTTAGGCATAGAAGAACAACGAGGACTCGGACAATCTTTAAAGAAAAATTATAACATCTATCAAAAAAAATATGACTCCCTACCCAGTTTTAATTTAGCGCTTGGCAATCAGTGGAGTGGAAATGATTTTCAAATGGGAGCTGTCAGTTCTATAAAATTCTCATCTGAAAATGATTTTAAACAGAAAATAACTCAGGCGGTGGATGTTCCTTCGGAGGGAAAACTTGAAGTGACTCAAAAGGGAATTTCAGAAAATTCAGAGATGGAATCTCGATGGACAGGGACTTTAGATTTAGGACTCAAAATCAAAGAAAAGGCTAAATTGAACGCGCATTTTACACAACTTCGTCATGCAACAGATCAAGTGTCTATACAAGAAAAATCAGGCTCAGGGGTCAATGACTATTCTCGAAAAACAACTCAGTCCTCTTGGGTCGAACGTCATATGTCTATTCAGCAGTGGCAAGGTGAGTACGATTTTTCTTCTGAATTTGCAAAAGAAAATAAGCTTTTAGTGCGTTGGGGAAAGTCTCAAGCTGAACGTTTTGCTCCGGATAATAAAGAATATACCTACAAAAAAACTTCAGCTCAAGAGCCTTACAGGCTAGATCCAGAGGCCTCTGGTAACTTAAGAACCTATGGAGAATTGCAGGATTTCTCAGAAGAATCCGGAATTGAATATTCTTTTCGTACAGAAAATTTATTAGGTTTAGAAAATCATTGGAAAATGGGCGGTGGCTGGATTCAGCGAGGTCGTTTTTCTGAAGTGTATCGATTGCAATATGTAAAAGATTATCTTTCGGGTCAGGAACCAGATTTGGAACGCTCGCCAGATCAAATTTTTTCGGAAGGTGATAAGTGGGTGTTGCGCAATCAAACAGAGGGTGCCGACAGTTACCGTGGCCAACAAAGGCAGAGCTCTGTTTATCTTCAATCAAATACAAAAATAAATAATAATTGGTCGATGGGTATTGGGGGTCGAGGGGAGTGGTCCCATCAAGATGTGAAAACTTTTTTTTACTATGCGCCGGCAGAATTTCAATCGCGGGGGGGTCTTGAAACCTTTGATCTTCTGCCGGCCTATTCCGTCAATTGGAGTCCTAGCGACGCGTTACGAGTGCGTTGGATTTATGGTGAAACGGTGTCTCGACCTGATTTTCGAGAGCTTTCGACCTCTCGCTACTTGGATGATCAGACGGGTTATGAAGCCATGGGAAATGCTGAATTAAAAACGACCATAATACAAAATTTAGATCACCGATGGGAATATTATTTTTCAGAGGATGAATACGTTTCGTTGGGAGTTTTTCATAAAAAATTTATTTCACCCATTGAAGAAGTATTTTTGCCCATTGCGGGGACACTTTTAAAAGTTCCAAAAAATGCCCTTTCAGCAACCAATCGAGGTTATGAAATTGAATTTCGTCAAAGCATGCGTGGTCTTTCTCGCGATTTAAGACGCTGGAGTCTTTTTGCGAATTTTTCACAAATAGATTCTCAAGTCGAGTTGGATCCGGCTTCTCGTGCCAATCTCACCAGTCAAAATCGTCCCATGCAGGGGCAGTCTCCCTATGTGATTAATTTGCAGATTCAATATGATCGCCCCGTGATGGGGACTCAAGCAACACTGCTGTTAAATCAAATCGGAGAACGTATCTCGGAAGTGGGAACAGATTTACGACCTGATATTATTGAAAAAGCCTATCCCCAGGTGGACTTTGTGATTCAACAAAATTTTAGAAAAAAAACAAAATTTCAATTTAAAGTAAAAAATATTTTAGATCCTGATGTTGAAGCCTACCAGGGGCCGGTGGTGGTCAGGTCCTATAAAAATGGCACGAGCTATGCGCTAGGGCTCACGATGAACATGTGAATTTGTGAAGAGGAAAGGAAGGAAAGATGAAGTTATTTTTATTATTAGCCATTTTATTTTTTAATCTCATCTCCTGTGGTCAACATGTACAGACCTCGAGCACAGAAAAAAAGCAAGAGGGTGGGCGTCGCATAGAAAAATCTCAGGACTTAGGTGTTCGTGCCGAAAACGCCATTTTTGACGAAAACATTTCAGATCTTAAGCAGTTGATTCTTCTAGGATGGTCTATCCATGAAAAATTACCCGGAGGAAATTATCCCTTGGTGGAAGCTTGTCTTAAAGAAAAACCAAAAATGGTAAGATTTCTGAAAGATCAGGGCGCAACGTGGAGTGAATTAAGTCTTGAGGGAATAGCTTTGCCAGAGTGGGTAGAGGCTCGAGAAAAGCAATTGCCTGCTTTGCACCGTGCTTTTTTTAAAACCCAGCAGCAAGATGAGCAAGATGTATTGATGGCCATAGAGAAAAATCAATTTAATGAACTTAAAAAAATTCTTTCGGAATCAGTTCCTGTCAATTTTCATTTTAGTTTCGGTGAAACTCCATTGACCTATGCCATTATAAAAAAATCAATGCTGGCATTGCGTGGACTTTTTCTAGCAACGGACTTGGATGTGAACTTAAAAAATACAAAACAAGAATCGCCCCTACAAATTGCGAAAGCCTTAAATCAAAAAGCCGTGGTGGCCGAACTTATTAAACGAAAAGCACAGGAGTAGACACAGATGACAGAACGTATATTTGCGATAGCCCATTACGCCGATCAAACAGTTTTATATTTATTAATTCTACTTTTAATTGTTTCGATTTATTTAATTTTTGAACGTTTTAGCGTTTTAAGTGTCAAAGCGCGATCCAGTAAACGTACTCAAAAGAAAATTGAAGTGGCTCTTTTAACTCGCAATTATTCTATTGTAGAGGATATTGCTAAAGAGGTAGGGGATATTACTAAAGACTCTGTTGCTGGTAAAAAATCCTCTTCTTCGGAGGTTGTGTTGGCTCAGTTGGCCTTAGATCACCTGAAGGCTCATGGGGGAAAAGGCTTAGAAGAAATCTTTTCAACGTGGATTCAAATTGAAAAACAAAAAATGGAACGCTCCCTTGGTTTTTTAGCGACGGTGGGATCGAATGCCCCTTATATCGGTCTTTTTGGAACTGTTTTAGGGATTATGAAGTCCTTTAATGATTTAGCACATTCCACTCAAGCTGGGCAAAACTCTGTGATGGCTGGAATTTCTGCAGCCCTGATAGCAACAGCGGCTGGACTGTTGGTGGCGATTCCTGCGGTTCTTGCATATAATTATTTTCAAAAACAAGTAAAACAAATTTTATCTAATTTAGAATCCATTAAAGACCTGTCGGTCTCTTACGGAAAACAAAAAGGGTGGACCGATGGCCTCTAAGAATAATTCATCGGATGAAACCATTTCAGATATCAATATTGTGCCGTTGGTAGATATTATTCTGGTTGTTTTAATTATTTTTATGGTGACGGCGCCGGCAATGATCAATCCCAGTGTCGAGGTGGATTTGCCCAGTGCGGCCTCGGGGGACTCTACGGAACCCAGCTTACTTAATGTGATGATCACTTTAGATGGCCGTGTTTTTGTGAACAACGAAGAGGTTGATGAAGAGCGTGTTCGAAAAATGGCGCAACAAGAGTTTGAAAAAAGTAAAGACACTCAGGCTGTTATATCTGCAGATCAAGGCGCCAATTACGGTTTTGTGATACAGGTCATTGATTGGATTAAATCCACAGGTATTAAAAATTTTGCAGTCACTACAGAACGACAAGGGGGATAATGTGTTGGTTCGATGGTTTATAAGTTTATTATTTTTAGTGAGTTGTTTAAAAAACGTTTATGCAGAAGACTTTCGAGATTTAAGTCAAAAAGTTCTACAGGGCCGGCAAGAGGTTGAACAACTGAATCAAGAGCAGAGTCAGACCCATAAAATCTTTCAAGCGGAGTTGGATCTATTGATTCAAAGAAAAACAGAGCTGGATCAACAAATTTTTAAAGAAAGACTAAAAAATCAACAACTGCAAATCAAGAAAGATTTTTTAAAACAAAGTCAAAAAAGTGATGTTAAACTTTCCAAGTCTGAGAAAAAACAAATTATGGATTGGCTTTTGAATTTAGAAAAGTGGGTGCAAGCCTCTTTGCCCTATCGACGGGAGGTCCGTTGGCAGGAACTTCAGGATATCAAAACACAAATACAAAACAATTCTTTTAAAGAGGATTTGGTCAGACAATTGTGGGCCTTTACAGAAAAAGAAATCAAGTTAGGACAAGACAATCATTATGAAATCATTGATCTTGAGATCGATCAAAAAAAACAAAAGGTAGAAAGTGTTCGTCTGGGCTGGGTTCAAATGTACTATAGAACTCCCGAGGGAAAGTGGGGATCTTTTAAAAAAGAATCCCAGAAAGTGGAGGGGGATTTAGAAGAAAAAACCCTGGAACGATTGTTTAAAAAGTTAAAATCCCGCGAAGAAAAAGGGTATTTTGAGATTCCTTATTTCTCGGCATTAGGTGGGGCGTTTCTTCAAATGGGTGGTGCTTTGTTTATTAAAGAAAGTTTTGCGGACACATTGAACAACTCTAAAGACTCAAAAGAGTCAAGCTTAATGCAGGCTTTTGTTCGAGAGCTTGCCTTTCTTGAAAAACAGAAAATGAGTTTTAATTCTTCAAAACCTGAATTTGAAAAACGACATCATCAAAGAAAACAAGAACTTCAAAATCAAGTTCAAAAAAGAGAAGTGGAATTGGTTCAATGGGGAGCTAAAAACGAAATTTTATTCAATGAAATTCAAGCTTATGAAAAGCAAAAAAAGAATCTACAAAATCAGGAATACTCTTTGTTGACAGTTTTTAAAAAGGCGACTCAACAGCTTAACGAAGTGGAGTCTTCGCTTCAATTCGAACGTTATCAGGGGAAAAATAATTTTATCGACTCTATTGAGTTTGGGGATTTTGACAGGATTTTTAAACGAGCCATGGTTGTTTTAGATCAAAGTTCAAAAATAGAAGAAATCCAGTCTCAATACATTTATGAAGACCGATTAACGAAGGGCTCCGTGCGTCGATTTGGATTGGTGGCAGCTCAGGCCTTGATGCAAAAAAATGAAGTGGGAATTTTAGGACCCAATGGAGAAGGTCAAATGAAAATCCTAGAGGTGGTTCAGGATCAGATCTCTTCATTTTCTGTGTATCTTTATGAAAATTTAGTGGATGGAGCTACTTATAAAAGAACAGAAACCTTAGCGGATCGTTTTGCCAGTGGATTGCCGCTGGCTATTTTGGTTTTTGTATTTGCCATGGTTTTTGGACTTTTTGTGATGTTTGCTCGAGAGTAAAAATAGAGGTTAAATTTGAGATTGTACTTAAAATTGAACTTAAAATTTGGAACCATTGCCATATTCTTTGTATTTATTTTGGGGGTACTTTTTTGGACGGCCTTTCGGGCTCACCCATTATCCATGTTAGATTTTGAAGATGAAATCTCACATCTGAAGATAGATAAAACGACAATTCATATTCCTGAAAAAAGTAAAGAACAAGAGCCTTTAACTCCTGTTGAAGAAGTAAAAAATAGGGACTTGTTAGATTTAGCACCGGACTCTATTGATGCACAGTCTTCTTTATCAGCGGTTTCTGGATTTGGCTCCTCCTTTGGTGGATTCGGACCGGCGGTCGGGGGGAGTGGAGAGGGTTCCGCGGATAAAATGCTTCAAGAAGCAAAAAGTATGAACCGAGCTCCTTTGGTTTTACAACGTGGAAATTTAGAGTATCCGTTGGAGGCCAAAAATAAAGGAATTTCAGGGTATGTTCTGTGCCGGCTTCTGATAAGAGAGGATGGAAGTTTAGGGGATATACAAATTTTAGAAAGTGTTCCGGCAAATCAATTTGATCGATCTGTTTTTCAGTCTCTGCGCTCTTGGAAATTTCAGGCGGGTTTAACACAGGGGCAGGCCGTACCTCAATGGATCACTCAACGGATTCGTTTTTCCTTGGAGTAATAAATGTTTGGAATAAAATATGTTTAGACGTCATTTGAAATTTTTAATTCTTTTTAAAATAATATTTACTGTTAGTCTTAGCCAGGCTTTACCGCAACGACCAAAAATTTCATCGAGTTATGATGAGTACGAAAGTTTTGCTTTAGTTGAGGTATTGCTGAGGGATAAAAAACAGGACGAAGTTGAACGAGCTTTAGAACTTTTATCTGTTCAAGAAAAAAAATCTCCAATTTATTTGCGTTTAAAAGGGCAATCGAATTTGCTCGAAGGAAAAAAACAAGAGGCCTTAAGTTTATTTCTAAAATCTAAAAGTCAGCTCAATGAGCTGGACACGCATTTAAGAAACTCTGAACATAAAAAATTAGTTCGTTTAATCGCGCCACTGGCTCTTGAGTTGGATAAACCCAATGAGTGCTTAAAGGCCTTGAACGGCATCGATATCCAGAGCGAGCCTGAATTGCAAAATG
>DAIRER010000071.1:0-7966 GCA_036795495.1 Pseudobdellovibrionaceae bacterium
AATTAAAAGCTTTGCAAAAGTAATTATTAAGAGTCTGAGAGGAATTTATGGCAAAGAAGTTTATGGTCACACTTAAAAGATCTTTGATTGGATGTACAACAAGCCAGAAGGACACTGTTCGTTGTCTTGGCTTAAGAAAGCGTCATCAGACTGTTGAAGTCGATGACAATCCAGCAAACAGAGGACAAATTTACAAAGTTCAGCACTTGGTTGATGTTGCTGTGAAAGGTTAGAATATGAGTTTGTTAAAAGAATTATCACCAACAAAGGGATCCAAGCACGCTCCAAAAAGAATTGGAAGAGGAATTGGTTCTGGTATGGGTGGAACAGCAACTAAAGGTCATAAGGGACAACTGGCTCGAGCCGGTGGAAAAGTTCGTCGTGGTTTTGAAGGGGGTCAAACTCCTTTGATGAGACGTTTACCTAAATTTGGTTTCACAAATGTGGCTTTTGCAAATCGTTTTGAGATTGTTAACGTCAGTGATCTTAACAAACTTAAAGGTGAAGTCACTCCAGAGATTCTTAAGTCTAAGGGTTTTGTTAGTGGAAAAAAAGTTAAAATTTTAGGACATGGATCATTAACAGTAGCTTTGACTGTAAAGGCTCATAAGTTTTCTGAAACTGCAAAGACAGCAATTGAAAAAGCTGGTGGAAAGGCTGAGGTAATTTCTTAGTGGCTGCCGCGGATAATCTTGCAAAAAACACAGACTTGACCAAAAAAATACTATTTACCCTAATGGTTTTGGCTATTTATAGGATTGGTGTTCATATACCTACTCCAGGAGTGGATAGCAGCGCTGTTATGGCGTTCTTCCAAGCACAAAGTAAGGGGCTTTTCGGTTTATTTAATACGTTTACCGGTGGAGCACTTTCACAGTTTAGCGTTTTTGCATTAGGTATTATGCCTTATATATCTGCATCCATTATTTTTCAATTACTGACTTCAGCTGTACCTGCTTTAGAAACCCTAAAAAAAGAGGGTGAGCATGGTCGAAAAAAAATCAGTCAATATACTAAGTATCTCACAGTGGTTTTAGCTATTGTACAAGCCATTGGTATTAGCACGATGTTGATGGGATCAAGTAGTCCTGATGGTAAACCTTTAGTTATTGCTTCAATGATAGGATTTCTTCCCTTTAAAGTGATGACAATTATTACTCTTCTCGCAGGTACTATGTTTATCATGTGGTTAGCAGATCAAATTACAGAGCGAGGCATTGGCAATGGCTCATCAATGGTGATTTTCTCTGGTATTGTTGCTAGCATACCCTCTGGAGCTCAAAAAATGTTTGAATTGGTCAACCAAGGAGAAATGAGAGCTATTATTGTTTTTGTTTTAATTGCATTTATGTTGGCTGTGATTGGTGCTGTGATTTTTATGGAAGTGGCTCAGCGAAGAATTACAGTACAGTATTCTCAACGTGCTCAAGTTGGAAAGCAGTCTATGCAGGTGCCCACAAGCCATTTGCCCATTAAAATTAATTTTTCAGGGGTTATCCCACCTATTTTTGCCAGTTCGCTTTTAGCCTTTCCAGCAACGATGGCTCAGTTTGTTGAAACACCTTGGTTAAAGGCTCTTACGGATTCTCTTTCTCCAACGGGAGTATTGTTTAATATTTTATTTGTCTTTTTAATTATATTCTTTTCTTTTTTCTACACAGAGATCGTGTTTAATCCGAATGATGTTTCTGAAAACTTGAAAAAATATGGTGGATTTATTCCTGGCGTCAGAGCGGGAAAAAGCACTTCAGATTACATTCAAAAAGTACTTGATCGTGTCAATGTTTTAGGAAGCGTGTACCTTTGTACGGTTTGTATTTTACCGACTTTGCTGATTAGTAAGGCGAATGTGCCCTTCAGTTTTGGTGGTACAAGTCTTTTGATTATTGTAGGTGTTGCATTAGATACAGCCCAACAAATTCAATCACATGCCTTAACACAAAAGTATGATGGATTTATGAAGGGTGCTAAGATGCGAAGCCGGAGGGTTCAGTTTTGAACATTATTCTTTTTGGACCTCCAGGATCAGGAAAAGGGACTCAGTCGACACTTCTTGTGAAGACTCTGGGTATGCGTCAAGTCAGTACTGGGGACTTATTTCGTGAGGCCATAAAGAATAAAACGAGTGTTGGTTTACGGGCTAAACAGTATATGGATCTTGGAAATTTAGTTCCAGACAGTATTGTTTTGGAAATGGTTGAAGAGAACCTTAAGGGAGCGCCGTCTAATTTTATATTGGATGGATTTCCTAGAAACTTAGAACAGGCAAATTCTTTAGATCTTCTTTTAAAGAAGATTGGAATTGGCATTGATAAGGTAATTTTTTTAGAAGTTGATAAGAAAGATCTAATAAAACGGTTAGTAGGAAGACGCGTTTGTTCTCAATGTGGGAGTGTTTACCATGTAGTTACAAAACCTTGTTCAATTGATAAGGTATGTGATTCATGTGGGGGCGCTGTTATACAACGAGCAGATGATTCTGAAGAAGTTGTTCTCTCTCGTTTGGATGTATATGAACAATATACAAGCCCTCTTCGAGGCTATTATAAAAGCCTTGGAAAATATAACGAGGTGAATGGGAATCGGAATCCTACAGATGTTTTTGAAGATATTAAAAAGTTAATGTAGACAACTGAAAAGTTGAGTGATAGTTTCGCGGTCTTGTTTTAAAGGACAATGGCAGCATTGAGGTGGAGTGGTTATGAAAGTGAGACCTTCTGTAAAAAAAGTTTGTAAGAAGTGTAAACTAATTAAACGAAAAGGGGTTATACGAGTTATTTGTGAAAACCCCAAACACAAGCAAAGACAAGGATAGGGAATAACATGGCACGCTTATTAGGTGTTGACTTACCTAGAAATAAAAGAGTTGAGATTGCGTTGACCTACATTTACGGAATTGGTCGACCACGTTCAAAAGCAATTTGTGAATTTGTTGGAATTCCTTCAGATTTGCGAACTGATAATTTAACAGATGAGCATATTGCAAAAATTAGATCTTATATTGAGCAATATTTTAAAGTAGAAGGTGATTTACGACGTGAATTGGGATTGTCCATTAAACGTTTGATGGATCTAAATTGTTTCCGAGGCCTTCGTCATCGTAAGGGACTACCTGTACGTGGTCAAAGAACACGATCTAATGCTCGTACGCGTAAGGGACCAAGAAAAACTGTAGCTAACAAAAAAATGGCCGTTTAGTGAGGAAATCGTAATATTATGGCAACAGATAAAGCAAAGGTTGAAGCAAAAACCGCTAAAAAGAAGATTAAAAGAAATGTTCCGCAAGGTAACTGTTTTATATATGCAGGTTTTGGAAATGTTATCGTTACAATGACAGATCCAAAAGGTGATACCGTCGCATGGTCCTCTGCTGGAAAAATGGGATTTAAGGGCGGAAGAAAAGGAACTCCTTTTGCCGCTCAAATGGCAGCAGAAGATGCAGCTAAAAAAGCTATGGACGTTGGTTTAAAAACAGTAGATGTATATTTAAAAGGTCCAGGAGCTGGACGAGAACCTGCAATCAGAGCCCTTGCCGCTGCAGGTATGAGAGTTCAAAGCCTTAGAGATATCACGCCAATTCCACATAATGGATGTCGGCCACCAAAACGTAGAAGAGTTTAATAGAGGAGATTATTGTGAGTTGTGTAAATGAAAGCGTTTGTAAGATTTGCCGCAGAGAAAATCTCAAAATGTTCCTTAAAGGGGATCGATGTTATACTGATAAATGTGCGTTTGATCGTCGACCTTATCCACCAGGACAGCATGGTCAATCTCGATTAAAATTTTCTGAATTTGCTCTTCAGTTAAGAGAAAAACAGAAAGCTAAAAGATATTATGGATTATCAGAAGCTCAATTTCATAAGTTTTTTGTTGAAGCCAGTCGTTCACGTGAATTAACAGGAACAGCTCTTTTAAAGTCATTAGAGATGAGACTAGATAACGTTGTGTACACACTTGGTTTTGCAAATTCTAGAAGAGAAGCTCGTCAAGTTGTAAAACACAATCACATCCTATTGAATGGAATAAGAACAAATGTTCCAAGCGTAATAGTAAAAAAAGGTGATGTGATTCAAGTTGCAGATAAAAGCAAAGAGCAAGCACGAGTTCTCGCTGCGGTACAAGCTGTAGCCAGAAGAAACGTGCCTTGGTGGTTGGAATTAGATCAAGCGACTCTTAAGGGAACAGTAAAGGATATGCCGACTCGTGAAGACGTAACGCTTCCTATCGAAGAAAATATGATCGTAGAGTTTTACTCAAGATAAGGAATATGAATATGCAACAACACTATTATAAGTTTTGGACGGATTTAATTAAACCAAAGTCATTTGAAGTTGATAAAGATACTTTAAGAGATGACTACGCGAAATTAACAATTCGCCCGCTAGAGCGTGGTTATGGCGTGACTATAGGAAATTCACTCAGAAGAATTTTGTTAAATTCGATGATGGGTTCTGCAGTTTCTGCTGTAAAATTTGATGGTGTTTTGCATGAGTTTACAACAATATCTGATGTTCTTGAGGACGTTACAGATATTATTTTAAATCTAAAAAATATTCGATTTAGACAGTACACCGTTGAGCCTATTACTTTAAGAATATCAAAACAAGGACCAGGACCCGTTACGGCTGCTGATATTCAAGTTACAGATAAAATTGAAGTTTTAAATCCAGAGCAGCATCTTGCAACAGTAGGTGGAAACTCAACATTTAATGCAGAAATTATTGTTTCCTTTGGACGAGGCTATGAGCCTGTAGAAAATCGAGATATAAAACTTCCCGTTGGTTATATTGAAGTAGATTCATTATTTAGCCCTATTCGTAAAGTGAATTATTCTGTTTCTAATGCCCGTGTTGGTCAAAGAACTGATTATGATGCTCTAACATTAGAAGTTTGGACTGATAGTTCATTAAGACCAGAAGAAGCTGTTTCATTAGCTTCAAAAATTATGAAAGAACAGTTACAAGTGTTCTTAACTTTTGATGAAAACATGGAGCCTACAGAAGATTCAGCTCGCTCAGGAACAAGTTCTCTTAATGAGAATTTATTTAGATCTGTTGATGATTTAGAGCTTTCTGTTCGTAGTGCGAACTGTTTGAAAAATGCAAATATTCGATTTATTGGTGAGTTGGTTACTAAATCCGAAGCAGAAATGTTGAAAACTAAAAACTTTGGTCGAAAGTCATTAAATGAGATCAAAGATATTTTAGTAAAAATGGGATTAAATTTAGGTATGAAAGTCGATGGATGGCCACCTGTGGGTTGGGATCCTAATCAACCACCAATGGTTGCACCTAAAGCAGAACAGCAATAAAGATTTATTAAATTGAGATTGAAAATTAGGAGTGAGTTATGAGTTCCCACAGAAGAAGAGTAAAGCATTTTCATAGAGCTTCTGGCCCAAGAAAGGCCCTCTTAAAAGGATTGGTCGAATCCTTGGTTGAAAATGGTCGAATTAAAACAACTGTAGATAAGGCCAAAGAGTTAAGAAGACACGTTGAAAAAGCCGTAACTTTAGGTAAAAAAGATAACTTAGCAACACGCAGACTTTTGTTATCTCGATATCCTTCTGAAAATGTTGTTAAAATCATTATGACGGACCTTTCACCGCGTTTTAAAACACGTCCAGGTGGATACACTCGTATTATTAAAATTGGACGTAGACCTGGTGATAATGCTGAAATGGCTTTCATTGAGTTTGTTGATTATAAATATACGGATAAACCTTCTAAAAATGATAAATCTACTGACTCAGTAGATGCAAGTGGAGAAGAATCCAACAGTGAGACTAAAGCTAAAAAAGTCAAAACTGTAACAGCAAAGAAGTCCACTTCAAAAATTAAAGCAAAGACAGATTCCGTTAAAAAGGCAGCTCCTGTAAAAAAGGGAGCTAAAGCTAAGGCTGAAAAATCAGCCTCTACAAACGCTTAATTATTCATTAAAAAGATCTTTAAAGTATTGAATAGAGTTCTCTGTGTGCCAGTCAATGGTACCAGAGATCTTCTTTGCAATAACACTATTTTTTCTTAAAATATAACTCTCTGGAAGTTTAAAAATATTGAATCTTTTCATATAAGAACGATCATTATCCCAATAAATAGTAATGTTCTTATGGTTAAGGCCTGGAAATGATTTTTTAAACGTTTCAATTTCTTCTAATGAATAGTCGGATGAAATAGCGATCAGCTGAACTTTTCCATCCAATTCGTTGACTAGTTTTATAAGAGAGGGGATTTCTTCAATGCATGGGGCACACCAAGAGGCCCAAAAGTTAATAATGACGACTTGATCTTTAAAATTTGAGGACTTAAATGGACGGCCTTGAATATCAGTTCCTTCAAAATCAGGAAAAGAGTTACCAAGTTCAAAACTTCTTTGAACACTGCTATCAACAGTATTTTTAGTTTTTTCAAAAAGAAAATATAAACCAATGCTTAAAAGAGGAATCACAATAAAAAGAGCCTTGATATGATTTTTATACATAATTAAAATCCAAATTTTTTCTTAAGTTCTTCTGCCGCATCTTTTACTTTGTTTTCAATTTCTTTTTTAGCTTTATTTTCGGAGTCATTTTTTGCCACTTCAATTTTTCCTTCGGCATTCTTTTTTTGTTCTTCTAGATCTGTTTTCGTCTTTGAAATTTGACCTTCGAGACTTGTTTTTAAAGTGTTAATCTCAGCTTCTAATTGCTTTTTAGTTTTTCCAACTTCATTTTGAATGTATTCTTCAATGGCGGCTTTGGCTTTGTTGATTTGGTTTTGAATTTGAACTTGAATATTTTTTTGAATTTCCTCGCCCAGGTTTGAGTTCAAAGAAAGATTCATCTGTGGGAGATCTCCTGATATTTGAGTATTTAGGGTTACTTTTTTTATAGGTTCAAATAAAGAGACTAAAATAGGTTTATAAGAACTATTTTGAGAATCAATACTATATATAACTTCATTGAAGTGATTTGAGTTATTAATGGATAATTTTTTAAAATTTTCTAAACCAAAATTGAAAACAAAAGCTGCTGAGGTATTAGCAAAAGAAATTTTAGCATCCTGCGAATCTAGAAGCTGGATGTTTTCAAGAGGATAGGACTTGATTTGGCTTTTAACCTCAATAAGATTATTTGAATTTAGGTTGTCATATTTAGCATCAAAAGAAAGTCCCATTAAATTTTCAGAAGGAAAATCACCAGCAATATTCATTGTGGTTGGTTTTTTTATGGTTTGTTGATTTGAAACAATATTTTTTATAGATCCTTGAATATTTCCTAAACCATCATTTCCAGAGGATTTCGATGAAATAGAAATATCTTTAATCCAGAAGAGGGGATAACTGCGGGGAGTAGAGAATTCGTAATTGATACCCTTGTCACGCGGGTGAGCTACAATAGTATTTTTCTGAGAGTTTTCGGTGGTATCAACTTCTGGTTTACTTTTTTTACCTTGCGCTAAATTAAGAGCCTTTTCTTTAACTCCCGAGGTTACGGACTGAGGTAAATACTTTTGTGCCATGTCCATATATTTTTGATATTTAGAAAGTTTCGAAATAAGATACTTTAAGAAAATAGATTTAGTAATGGAAGTCGGATCAATAGACGGTATTTTCAAAAGAGACTCTAAAGTTTTTGTATCCTCTTTGATGAGTTCATTAATTTTATTTGATTCTTGATTTAAAAGATTTAGATCTGTTTGCAATTGTTGAGATGTGGTTTGTAGTTGTGAAAATTTAGACTGGGCTTCTTTTGATAAATCATCCAAAGCTTTAACTGAAGCCTGAAGCTCATTCACGTCCTTAAAATCTTTTGTTTTAATCTGTTCAAATTTCTTTTTTAAAATTTCGATTTCTTTTTGATTCGGTAAAATCTTAAGTTGCTCATTCCAAAAGGTCTGTTTTTCTGCAAGAAGGGTCTTTACTTTTTCTAATTGATCCTTGGATTTTAATTTGGATTCAATTTTAAACCCTTCTTTGGAGTTACCTG
>DAIRER010000533.1:0-1561 GCA_036795495.1 Pseudobdellovibrionaceae bacterium
TAACGACAACTCTTTTCATATAAACTACCCTTCAGTGAAAAAATCACCTTTTTGAAATAAGCCAACTTTTAAAGACTCAGCTGTATAAATCAATTTACCATCGACCCGTAATTCAGCATCTGCAACTCCCAAAACCAATTTACGTCGAATAATTCTTTTTATATCTATTGTGTACTCTACTTTTTTAGCCGTTGGTAAAACCTGTCCAAAAAACTTAACTTCACCTGCACCTAAGGCTCGACCAAACCCTGAGCTTCCAGCCCATCCTAAATAAAAACCAAGCATTTGCCAAAAAGCATCAACTCCTAAACATCCTGGCATAACCGGATCCTCTAAAAAATGGCATTTAAAAAACCATAAGTCAGGTCGAATATCAAGTTCTGCTTTCATAAAACCCTTTTCAAATTTCCCACCAACATCAGACACTTCAGTAAAACGATCGAACATGAGCATCGGAGGCATAGGAAGTCTAGGTAAACCCATCTCCCCTGGAAATAAATTTCCTTTAGAACTATTTAGAATTTCTTCATAGGTATAGGATGATTTTTTTTCGTACAAGTTTTTCTCCTTTTTTATATTTCTTTTAACGGATATCTTATGTTACAGGTGGCAGTGTTTATTCTTTAAGCATAGGTACAATTTGAAATTCTTGTTCTTTATTTTCTCTTAACACCTTAATCGTTGTAGGTTTGCTGGGTAAGGCCGCCTGAAGAGCATAGACAAGGTCATACATATTTTCAATTTTTAATTTGTTAAATTCTATTATTATATCTTTTTCTTTAAGGCCTGATTTATGTGCAGGACTTCCTTCTGATGTTCCAGAAATTCGAACACCTCTAACGCCTTCCTGAGTATAATCAGGTACAGTTCCTAAATAAACACGAAATCCCCGTCCTTGTAATTTTCTTTCTTCCGTCGCAACCTTTTTATATTGCACGACACGTTGGCTAGAACCTGCAAGTTCTTCTGAAAGATTCTTAACTAATTCAATGATATCCGATGTCTTTTCAAAATTAACAAGATCTGGTGTATCCCTAGGAGAATGATATTCGCCATGAGATCCTGTAAAAAAAGAAACCGTAGGGACTCCCGCTAAATAAAAAGACATCGAGTCTGTTGGCAAATAAGGATCTGATTCAACAGATATGGAAAGTGGGGAATTTAATGCTAACTTTTCAACAAGTCCTCTCCATTCGTTGGCTGAACCGACCCCTTGAATATAAATATTTTGCTTATATCGGCCAATCATATCCATATTTATGTAAGCTTCAGGTTTAAATTTAGAATGTTTTTTTAAAAAATGACTGCTTCCAAGATTTCCAAGTTCTTCACCAGACCAAACTGCAAAATGGATTCTCTTTTTTATTGTCAACGGTGCGACTTTCATTTTTTGACTATAAAAATGAGCTAACTCTAAAACGCCGGCAACACCACTTGCATTATCATCCGCACCATAATGAATTTGTCCAACTTCATTATTCTTAGCCAAAGAGTTTCCGACGTCTCCTCGTCCCAGATGGTCTCCATGGGCCCCAATAACAATAGATTCTTTAGACTGAGG
>DAIRER010000534.1:0-1560 GCA_036795495.1 Pseudobdellovibrionaceae bacterium
CAGATACTTTACTTTGGCCAATGATTTCTCAATGGCATCCGTCGTAAGACCCGCAACAGATAATTTTGAGCGAACTTCTTGAAGTCTTGCCTGATAAGCGTCTCCAGTTAAAAATCCCATGGCAACCACAGTTCCTACACAATCATTTTCTATATATATTGGAAAGACGCCCACATCATACCCTGCAAGATCCCACTTCTTAACAGTAAACTTTTGCCCGGTCCCTTTGAGTTCTTGTAAAGAGTTTGTCACAAGATCTTTTAATGATTGTTGCCCACCCTCTTTACTGATTAAAAATCCAACGGATGGATTCTTAAAGGGGCTTTTGCTAATATCGTAGCCTCTAAGCTCTCCACCTTCGCTTGTGAAAACAACTTCAATATTCCACCATGAGTTTAATATTTGTTTTAATTTTTTTATAACATGAATATGTTCAAACTCACCCCAATTAATCATAAAACTCTCCTTAACCTGTTAAATGCCATCAGAGAGCCTATCGTCTATTTTTTTGACAAACTTTAGAGTTTTTTTGAATAAATATTAAACAAAATAAAAGCTGGACCTTAGATGAGTCCAGCAAAAAAGTCGTTTACCGACAAGTACCTCTATAGGTATAAATTTTATCTGTAATTAAAGATTTACCACTCCAATTGGCTTGAGAATATCCAGTGGAAGGATTCATCAAATTCATAACAACACTTTTGTCATAATAGTTGTAGTAATACTCCACATATTGAGTGCCAGGAAACCGAACAACTTCAATCCAACATTTCTGTTCATAGTGAGGTGGCCCGCCAGGCCCACAAACTCTTCTTTGAACTTCATACTCACAATGTTCACGAAGTCGGTGTGTTTCAGAAGTCGTTTTAACTGTATCAACGGCGCCAGAAAGATCCCAGGTTTGCCCAATTTCAGAAGCTTTAAATAAAAAAGTCCCTGAGTTTTCAGGAATTTTTTTTCCTTTTGGAATTTTTATAGAAATGGGCTCTTCTTTGTTTTCAAATTTTATTTTTAACAAAGCTTCTTCCTTTGATTTAGGCTCAAGAACTGCTGAATATTCTCCAGGACCGACAACAAAAGTTTTCTGTTCATTACAGTTTTCCCAAACATTATCGGGATTGCACCAGGGATCACTTTTCATCGTTGTGACCGTTAGGTTTTCAACTACAGATAACTTTCCATCGATTTCTCGACACGAAATCAGACCCATCATCGGCATTGCTGTGACTAAAAATAATACGAAATACTTTTTCATATCCCCCCCTTTAAGTTTTTAAATTTTCCCCTAAGAAGAAGATGGTTGAAATCCCCCTTGAAAGCAAGAAAACCAAGATCAAAGTCGGGCAAACGCAACGCTTCACGATGTTAAAGTTGAAAGTAACCTATTTAGACTAAAAGTTTCGGTAGAAAATTTAATCTTTAAGCTTAAATTTTTGCTTAATTTTTTCTGTTCCAGCACTTGCTGAAGTTTTAATAATGGGGGTGACAAAGACTACAAATTGACTTTGTTTTCGTTGAAAATCTTTAGAGGCGTACAAAGAGACAATCGGATTTGAAGAT
>DAIRER010000535.1:0-1553 GCA_036795495.1 Pseudobdellovibrionaceae bacterium
CTCCAGATTTTAAATTACTGTGGAAACCAAGCCGCCGTTTTAAATATTGATATTTCCAAGTATGTAAAATCTGGAGCTCCAGGAGCGGCTCGTAAAACTTCCATCTATGGCCGCCGTGAGCAATTCGGTCCAGTCGTAGATTGTCTACCTGGAGAACGAAGAAGAGAGAATTTTAAAGTAATTAATCAACTTTTGAATGAAGCTCGTGAGAACAATTTCTTAATGCCAGCTAAGTTGTCAATTCGTCGAGAGCAATTTGCTCCAGGAGGATATGCCATTAAGTTTGAGCTGTATTCCAAGAAGTTAAATAAAACATTTTTATTTTTTGATAATTTGAATGCGAATTATTCTATCGAATAGTTTTTTGTATGGACTTTCCAAAAGAAGGTGTATGGTAACAACTAGACACCTTTTTTTAACTTTTAGGGTTTGCGCAGACATCAATCAACTCAAGTCCAATTTCTTCATTGAGTTTATTTTTTGAAGAGTAGTGCTGAAAGCACTTTTGTGCGGCAATTTTAAGGGCTTCATTGTCATCAGTAGAGAGCTCTGACACTTGAAATATCTCATTTTTAAATTGAAATTTAAAATTAAAGGTTCGTGGAAAATTAACGGTCAAGGCCATGGCCGAAAAAACGACGATGGAACTTAAAAAGAAGAAAGCCAAGTAAGAAGTTAATTTTTTGAAGGATAGATACTTTAAAGCCATGGTATTACATTGTTCGGATAAACACATACTTTCCTTAAGCCCAGTTCTTGCTTTCAAGTTCTTACTTTCAATCGATCTTGATTGACACTCAATAGGACATAGGACTAGTAAGCTCCACTATGCTTAAAAATATACTATCAGATGTTTATCAAGACCGGATCCCATTAAAAATTTTAAATCTTAAGATTCAAGAAACCAAGGTCGATTGTAATCAATGCTATAGAGCGAGTTCTAAATACAAAGGACCCTGGCCCTATAAAAACAACTTAAAATGCTGTACTTTTCACCCCTTTTTGCCGAATTATTTGATCGGGGGAATATTATCGGATCCTCAACTTAAAAAAGCTCACGCCATCATTGAAAATAAAATTAAAGAGGGGACCCATGCCTTACCTGTTGGTATTTTTGCACCATTAGAATACCAGAAAAAATTTCATCTGGGAGATGAGACCGACTTTGGACAGGATGAGACTCTTTTATGCCCCTATTATGATAAAAAAAATCATTTGTGTTCCGTCTGGGAGTATCGTGGGGCGGTTTGTACGACTTTTTATTGCCAAAGTACCTATGGTCGCTCGGGTAAGGTTTTTTGGAGAAAATTGAGAGACTATATTTCTTATGTAGAAATGGCTTTGATGGAAGAGTCTTTAATTCAAAGGGGATTTTCACCACGTGATATATCCGCACAGTTAGAGTTTTTAAATTATAACTTTACTGAATCAAAACTTCACCTTAAGTCTAAAGCCGATTTGAAAAAATATATATCAGAGTTTTGGAGAACCTATGAAGACCCAATTGAGTTCTATAAAAAGTGTTATCAAATCGTTAAAAATACAAACTCACA
>DAIRER010000072.1:0-7864 GCA_036795495.1 Pseudobdellovibrionaceae bacterium
CAAGGGGGCTCAAATTATCGCTTCGACCAAAACAGCAAAAGCGATACCTGAGGTCCATGGTTATAAAGAATACTTTTTTGTTGAAATGGCTAAGATGTTTAAAAAGGGAGAATATCCTCAGCCAACTGAAGTCGATCAAACTTTTGACTTAGAAATGGATTTGGTTCTTGGGGGCGGTGAGAGGATTTTACTACGAGAGCTTTCATCTCCGGGAGTCAGTAGTACACAAAGTGTGGTCTACATCAAATCCATTGGAGCGCTTTTGGTGGGGGACCTTGTCCATTACAAAGCTCATGCGTGGCTTGAGGGTGGTATCGTGAAGGGTCAAGCGACACCAACACTAGAGGGTTGGATTAAAGATTTGATTGAAATTTCTGAAATGTTTCCCAAAAACACAATGGTTTATGGTGGTCGAGGATCTTCAGCACGTCTTGAAAAAGTGGTACCAGAGCAAATTCAGTATCTTCAAATGGCTAAGTCTCTAGTTCAGCATGAGATTCAACTCTTGAGAGATGCAGCTGAAAAATTTAAAGGTCCCAACGCGGGTACTTTATATAAAAAGCTTGCTCAAACATTTCAAGAAAAATTTCCGGATTATGAGTTACCTTACATGATCGAGTACGGAGTCTATGGCCTAGTGCAAAGCGAACTATAATTGATTAAAATAAATGCATCATAAATAAAGTTGCACTTTGTCTATGATGCATATAAACTTATAAAAGTATATGCATCATAGAAGGGACTTTTATGCGAACAACTTTAGACCTAAATCAAGATTTGCTTAAAAAAGCACAAGGGCTTACGCATATTAAAGAAAAAACTGCTTTAATCCATGAAGCCCTGCGCGCTCTTATTGCTAGGGCTGCACAAGTTGAGTTGTCTCAATTAAAAGGTGGCCAACCAAAATTAAAACCCATAGCTCGTCGTAAGTCTAAGTAGGCGTGTTTTATGTTTCTTGTTGATACAAGTTATTGGGTGGCTCATTTTTCTGGAAAAACTGATTTACTTCAGAATTATTTATTGAATCAGGTTATTTTGACTCATGATCTGATTTTAGGTGAATTAATGCTTGGACATTTTCAAAAAAAACAACGCAATTATATATTTGAACTACTTACTTCAATAAATCGCCTGCCTATGAGTTCCCATGAAGACGTCGTAAGTTTTGCAACGAAACAGCGTTTAGCGGGAAAGGGTATTGGTTGGATTGATGCACATTTGTTGCATTCCTGTTGGGTTAATCAAGCAGGAATATTGACACTAGATAAAAATCTAAAAAAAATGGCAAGTTCATTAAGGATTAAAACTTAACTTCGGGAGTTTGTTCGACCTTTGTTTTTTCAGATTCCGGGACGCTCCATTGAGGCATAGGACTAAAATGATAAACCAAAGAGTTTGTCCAACTGGTGGGTGGCACAGTAACTAGGTTGTTAAACTCCTGAAGTGCTTGAATCAGTCGACCACGGGCGACAGCAATGCGATTTTCGGTCCCTTCAAGTTGGACTTGAAGGTCTTTGAACTGGGTGTCGGCTTTAAGGTTGGGATAGTTTTCAGTGATGGCAAGGAGCCGTCCCAGGGCCTGGCTTAACTCACCTTGAGCTTTTTGATAGGCCTGAATTTTTTCAGGGCTTAAATCATCCATAGAGAGCTGAATCGACGTAGCTTTAGATCGAGCCGACACAACACTGTCCAGGGTTTCTCTTTCATGTTTTGTATAACCTTTGACGACACTCACCAGGTTGGGAATAAGATCCGCTCGGCGTTTTTGTTGGTTCGTGATTTCAGCTAGGGCGGCATCTACGGCATTTTTCCCCATAGGAATGGAGCGAATTCCACAGCCCGATAGAAACGAAGCGGTCAGAATAAAACAAAAACCCATTAAAATAGACTTTAGATTTAAAACAGACAATGGCTTTGGTTGTTGGTTTTTCATAAGAAGAACTTTCATAAAAACTCCTTTGCAGTTGAGTTTGAAATATTAACTCGAAATAATAATTTCAAATGGGAACATAGGTACGCGTTCTCTGTCAATAGTAACTAAAGTAACTAATTAGTATTGACAGAGAATGCGCCCATAAATTACGAACGAGTGGGATGCAAAAGAAAAGGTGTGAATCATGTCAAAAAGAACAAACCAAGAGCTGTCTCACTTAAAACTGGGGCAAAGTAAAACTGATTATCCGCAAACCTATTCTCCACAGCTTTTAGAGTGGTTTGAAAATAAAAACAAAAGCAAATGGGCATGGACGAGTTTTATTTGTAATGAATTCACAACTCTGTGTCCAAAAACAGGTCAGCCTGACTTTGCAAAGATTTATCTCAACTATATCGCTGGGGATAAAATGGTGGAAAGCAAATCCATGAAATTGTATTTGTTTAGTTTTCGAAACCATGGAGATTTTCATGAGGACTGCGTACAGAAAATTTGTGATGATTTGGTTAAATTACTTTCACCAAAGTATTTAGAGGTGATTGGAGAGTTTACGCCAAGAGGTGGAATTTCTATATTTCCCTATGCAAGCTTCGCATGTAAAGAAAAATTTTTTAAAGAGCTTCGAGATCTTCGACTAAAAAATTATTCACCAGGTAAATATTCAATAAAGATGGGACCTTTGTGTTAAAACATTTCATCCGATATGTTCTTGGTCCGTTGGTGTTGTTGATGGCTCTCGGGCTTCAAGCTCGTGTTTACGAAAAACCTGAAGAGGTTCCCAACCCAAAAGACCCAAGCAATAAAGTATCAAGCTTAGGTGCCATACATAATTTATGGGTTTCTGATCCGGATCAAATTTTAACCCAAGATCAGATTGGAACTCTGAATGATATTATTGAGGATCATCAAAGGGCCCGGGGGAATGAAATCACATTGGTGTTGTTAGAAGAAATTAGCAAAATCACACCAAAAGAAATGGCTCATGAACTTTTCAATCGGTGGGGCGTGGGCAAGAAAGCAAATGACAATGGTTTATTGATTCTATTTGCTAAAAAAAACCGACGTATTGAATTTGAAACAGGTTATGGTTTAGAGGGAGTTTTGCCCGATATTCGCTGTGTGCAAATTCAACGTGAAGAGATGCTGCCTTACTTTAAAAATAATCAATATTATGAAGGTCTTCGTCAGGGTTTGTTAAAAACGATTTCATATATATCTGATTTATCAGAATCGCAGGATGTAAATCCAAAATTGAGTTCAAATTCAAAATCGGTTTCGATATCATTTTTTTATTCGGCATTTGTTTTGATGGGATTGTCTTTGCTTTTTATTGTTCTAGGTCTTTCTCAGCTGCCGCCAAGAAAATATTTATTTTATGCTCTTGGGATCTTGTTTTTGTATCAAGCTCTTTTTGAGTTTGCAGACGCTGTGGGAGTTGAAAACATTGTATTCTATGAAATGATATTTTATTCGATTAATGGACTGTTGATTCTTTTTTGGTTTTTGGGTGAGTTTATAAAAATTAGAAATGTGAAAGATCGTCAACTTCGACTCGATCTTATAGAAAAGTCAAAATGGGGGGCTGGTTTAATATTTTTTGTACCTTTAGCTTGGTTTCTGCATTTGTTATTTTTATTATTCAGTTTGAGACGAACTCGGTTTCAAGAAGTGAATTGTCCAGAATGTCAGATTCCGATGGGATTGTTGTCGGAGCAAAAGGAAGATGCAAAACTTCATGCTCAAGAAATCAAAGAAGAAAATTTAGGTGGTGTTGACTACGATGTTTGGACCTGTGAGCGTTGTCATCGTGTCGAAAAATTTCGAGTTCCCGTATTGTTCACGGATTTTCAAACATGTCCTTCATGTCGTGGTGTGGGAGTGAAGTTTAACAGTCGAGAAGTTTTAATGAGGCCCACTCGACTAAATAGTGGTTTGGCTCAGCTCAACTATCAGTGTGAGCTCTGCAATTATTCATTTTTTAAACAAGAAGTTTTACCTCGAATATCTCAAAGTCATACGCTTTCATCTGGAGGCTTAGGATCTTCAGGCTCTCGTAGTGGCGGAGGCGGTTTTGGCGGGGGACGTTCTGGAGGTGGCGGAGGCGGTAGCAGTTGGTAGATTTGTAACCAGTTGTAGGGATTGTAAAGGATAAATTGTCTTAGGAGGACGGAATGAAAAAAGCAGTATTGATCACGGGGGGTAGTTCTGGAATTGGGGCCGCTACAGCTGTTGAGTTTTCAAATCATGGGTACTTTGTTTATCTCATGGGCCGTAATAAAGAACGATTGGGAGAAGTTGCAGAACGATGCCGTGCCGGTGTTATGTTGATGCCATGTGATTTAAAAGACACAACTTCTATAGACAAATATTTAAATCAAGCTTTAGCCGTTAAGACGACGCAAATAGAATGTTTGGTCAATAACGCTGGCATATATTATTTAAAAAGTTTTGAAGAAACAGGTTTAGATCTTTGGCAGGAAACTTTTCAAGTCAATCTTTATAGTCATGTTTATATCACTCAAAAATTATTTAAATATTTTAAGCAATATCAAAAAGGATCTATCGTGAATGTTTCCTCCACGTTGGGTCAGCTCCCGATCTCCAACACGACAGCGTATTCTGCAAGTAAGGCTGCAATGAATAACTGGACGATGTCTTTAGCGCTTGAGGGTGGACCTTTTAATATTCGAGCAAATGCCGTGTGCCCTGGGATTGTGGATACGGCGATTCATTCTTTTCATAATTTACCTGTAGAAAAAAAAGCAGAGGTTCTAAATAAAATGAAAAACCTTCAGCCATTGGGGCGTATTGGAACCCCAGAAGATATTGCTAAAAGTGTATATTTTTTCGGATGTGAAGACTCGGCTTGGACCACCGGAACGATTTTGAGCGTCGACGGCGGTATTAATATAATGTAGTGGTAAATAACGAACAGTTTTAAGTGCGTTGATAGTCATCTTTGTAACGAATAATATCGTCTTCTCCAAAGTAGGAGCCCAATTGGACTTCGACAAAAGACAGGGGTTCGGAACCTGTGTTTCGGATGCGGTGTTTTGCACCGACGGGAATATGAACATGGGTGCCTTTGGTGACGGGAATAATGCGATCATTTAAAACCACTTCGCCTTGGCCTTTGACGATGATCCAATGTTCTTCGCGTTGAGAATGGGATTGATAGGAAATCTGTTGTCCGCTGTCGACTTCGATCACCTTGGATTTAAATTCTGTAGAGTCTCTTAAAACTTGAAAATTACCCCAGGGGCGTTCTTCATAGGAATGAGAATAAACCAGGGGTGATTTTTTGTGTTTGAGATGATCTACAATTTGGCGAACGTTTTGAGATTGTCCACGCCGTGTGATCAATAGGGCGTCATCACTATCGACAACAATGAGATCATCAACTCCCAAAAATGAAAAAAGTTTTTTGTGATTGTAAAAAGCATAATTATTTTTGGCATTGATTTCAATTTTTTCTAAATCTTTAGGTACAATGTTGAGTTCTGCCATAGAGTCCCAGGTTCCCACATCATTCCAGCCAAATTCTCCAGGAACACAGGCCAATTCACCTTGATTTAGTTTTTCAAGAATGGCGTAGTCAATGCTGTTAGATTCTAGCTGAGTATAAATAGATTCTATGTTTGAAAGATCTTCTTTAATAAGCTGAATCTGTGCCCATAGCTTGGGCTCTAAGTTTTGAAAATGTTCAATCATTTTTGAAACTTTGAAAATAAAAATCCCAGCATTCCAAACATAGTGGCCATCTTTTAAAAACTGAACCGCAGTTTCAAGTTTGGGTTTTTCATGAAAGGCAACCACCGAGGACACATCCATGGGAGGATTTGTGTTGAAAGAGGAGGAGGCTGATGTGGAATCTTGAGCCTTGTTGTTATTGTGATTTTTGTTATTGTTTGCAGAGTTTTTAAGCTGGATGTAGCCATAACCAGTTGCGGGTTCGTGCGGCTGAATCCCCAAGGTGACGATAAGACCTTTTTTTGCTTCGGCTGTTGCGATTTGAACGGCCTCTAAAAATACAGAGGTTTTTTCGACAATATGATCGGCTGGGAAAACTCCAACAATATCTTCATTTCCGCCCTTAAGATTTTTAAGATGACATAAAAGTGCTATAGCTGGAGCTGTGTTTTTACCAAAGGGCTCATAAACAATGTAAGGGTGATAGTTCGATGCGCTTTTTTCTGTAAGGTGTTTTAAGGTTTTTCCTGTAATAACCCAAGGGACACCGAGGGGTGCAATCCGATCTAAGGTTTGCGTCATAAGGTTTTTTTCAAAAAGATAGGAAAATTGCTTTGGAAAGAGGTCCCTGGATATGGGCCAGAGCCGTGTTCCACTGCCTCCAGATATAATAACAGGGGTAAACATAGTTTTTTGAATCTGCATGATTCTGGGGCTTAAGGCAAGCTTGATTCTTGGTCTTAATTCAATTAAATCCTTCTGAAGGGATCGTTTTTCAAATAAATATAAATTTTAAGTGTTGAATTTAAAGTTTTAAGGAGATTTAAAGTGATTATAGTTACAGGTGGGGCGGGTTTTATTGGTTCAAATTTTATTTTGAATTGGATTAAAAAATACACGGGTGATGTTCTTAATTATGACAAGTTGACCTATGCTGGAAATTTAGAAAACCTAAAGTCCGTTGAAAAAAATCCACGTTATCAATTTGTTCGTGGGGATATTTGTGATCAAAAATTATTTGCTGAATTGTTAGCAAAACATAAACCCACGGCTGTATTGAATTTCGCTGCCGAAAGTCATGTGGATCGTTCAATTCATGGCCCTCGTGAATTTATTGAAACGAATGTCATGGGAACCTTTTCATTATTGCAGGCCTCGAAAGATTATTGGCAAAACTTAAGTGAGAGTAAACGAAAAGAGTTTCGTTTTTTACATGTTTCAACAGATGAGGTTTATGGTTCCTTAGAGCTTGATGATCCACCATTTTCAGAGACCACGCCTTATGAGCCGAACAGTCCCTACTCGGCATCTAAGGCCGCTTCAGATCATTTAGTGAGAGCCTATCATCATACCTATGGTTTACCGACGCTTACGACCAATTGTTCGAACAATTATGGGCCCTATCATTTTCCTGAAAAATTAATTCCATTGGTGATCCATAATGCCCTTCAGGGAAAAAATCTTCCCATTTATGGGGATGGTAGCAATATTCGAGATTGGTTGTATGTGCAGGATCATTGCGAAGCCATTGCCACGGTTTTAGAGAAAGGCCGCGTTGGTGAAACTTATAATATTGGCGGTTGGAATGAGAAAAAAAATATTGAAGTCGTAGATACAATTTGCAAGGCTTTGGATCAACTCAAACCACGCGCAGATGGAAAAAGCTATTTAGAGCAGAAAGTTTTTGTTAAGGATCGTCCTGGTCATGATAAACGTTATGCGATTGATGCGCGCAAGATTGAAAAAGAGCTTGGGTGGCGCCCAGTAGAGACCTTTGAAACGGGAATGAAAAAAACCATAGAGTGGTATTTAAATAATCAAGAATGGGTTTCTAATATCACCAGTGGACATTATCGAGAATGGGTTGAGAAGAACTACATCCAGCGGAGTTAACTTGGTAGGCGCAGACAAATTGCGCCCAATAGTAGATTTTCTTTTGATGACAATTCTTTCCTTATTTGGTCTTAAGTTTCAAAACAGCTTCTTCACTCAGGCCTGTAATGCGGACAACAAAAGCCACATCGGCATTTTCTTGAAGCAATCTTTCGGCCATCTCGATTTTACCTTTTTCAAGGCCTTTCTCTAGTCCTTGCTCCAGTCCTTGCTCCAGTCCTTGTTCAATGCCTCTTTCAATAAGTTGCAGGGCTGCGGATTTTTTAACTTGCATGAATTCCTCCTTTAAGGCCTCTTCGATGAGGTTTTCTTCGATTTCTAGTTCAAGTTGTTCTGGGTGCATTTTGG
>DAIRER010000073.1:0-7840 GCA_036795495.1 Pseudobdellovibrionaceae bacterium
TGTCGTATTTTACGTAATTCTGATTCAACCTATCGATGGCATTTGGGACGAGGCATTCCCTTTTGTGACCAAGCAGGCAACTTAATAAAATGGTTTGGAACATTTACAGACATTCAAGATCAAAAAGCATCCATAGAAAAAGTTCATCGTGCTTTAGAAATTCGAGATGAGTTTCTATCTATTGTTTCTCATGAACTAAAAACTCCAATGACAACATTGAAAATCCAAGTGCAAAGACAACAAAAATTATTGGCCAACCACATGGAAGGCACTGTTTTTCCAATAGATGACCTTTGGCCAATGCTTGAAGAATCGGATCTACAAATTGAACGCATGAAACGTCTTATTAACGACATGCTGGATGTTTCTCGAATGAATTTTGATCAAATAGGTCTAGATATTGAAAAATTTGATCTTTATGAATTAATAAAAACTATGTCCGAACGATTTGCTCAACAATGTCAAATGTCTGGATGTACACTGATTCTTACACCCTCAGAATCAGTCTTTGGAGAATGGGATCGAGGTCGAGTTGAACAAGTGATCTCAAACCTCATCATCAATGCCATTAAATATGGAAAAAAATCCCCCATCACTATTTCCTTAGAAAAAAAACCATTGAAGGTTTTAATTCACGTGCATGATAAGGGCATTGGCATATCAGAAAAAGACCAAATTCGAATTTTTAATCGATTTGAACGAGCCGTTGCAAGTGATAGCCCTATCAGTGGCCTTGGCCTTGGACTCTACATTGTCAAACGCATTGTTGAACTTCACAAGGGTCATGTTCATGTTCAAAGTGAAATCAACAAAGGCACCACGTTTACTGTCACACTTCCCTTGTAATCAACTTTACTGACATCAAAAACCCTGCAGAATTTTCTCAAATGTTTATAAATCTTGACAGATAAAAGCTCCCTGAATAAGTGGTTCAAGATCTTAGGGGAGGGACATTCTGAGTGCGATTATTCAATTTAAAAATTTTATTTTTAATTCCCATTTTCACTTTAACTCTTCGTTCTGAAGCCTATGATATCGATACGCACCTTCGCATGATTTATGCCAACGCAAGAATGTCTGGAATCGGGCATGAGGTCGCACTCATGCTTGCTATGTCCTCTCAGTGGGTTGATATATCTCCATTGTCTACTCCTATGGGGAGTTTGATTATTGGAACCCGCTTAAGACGCCTGTTCCATTTTCCTGGTTCCCGATCAATTAAAATCGACAATAAGGATACCCATGGAAAAATGGATGCCAATAGTGTCACTAAAACCATTCGACTCGATCCCATGGGTAGTAATTTAATAATGGAAGGGATGCGAAAGGGCTGGCTCCCCCTTGTTGGCTTTGGACTTCATACTCTTCCCGATACTTTTGGTCATGAGGGGTGGATCGCCGAGATTGGTCACGCCAATGGGGGCCATGAACCGGATCGCCCCTGGCGTTCATGGAATAAGTATAAACAAATGACCCTCGCCGTCACTCGAGCCATGATTTCAATTCGTGAGCTTTTACCCTTAGAAGCTCTAGATTATGAAACTCCAAGAAATAGGGGACTTTGGAATAACGAACTCGATATTTCAAACCCAGAACAGGTTTCGAACCGATTTATTCAAATGATTGAACCTGTTGCCAATAATAATATTTTTAAAGATCCACGCTACACGCGTCCCGCAACTCGATTCTTATTACAAAACTTGCAAGATCTAGGTTTTATCCATCCCTATATTCAAATAAATTCACTCATCGATGAATCTCTTTTCAATGGCCAAAAAGATCTTCAAGAAATTTTTCGAACACTTGTAAATAATGTTCTTGCCCAAGAGCTTCAAGGTGTATCCCTTTTTAATCAACAAATGCTCTTGAGTGATATTCTTCGAGGTTATCCTTTAGATAAAACACAAAATATTTTTCAACAAATTGCACGCTTTCCTGGAGATATCCAAGAAAGTATTGCGAACAGAATCGTAATGCTCATTCTTGATAAACATGTTCCTGATAAAATTGGAGAAACCAGCTTGGGACTTACTAATTATTTTGTTTGGGAGCCTGAAAATGACATTCGAAAATTGGAAATGAAGCTCCGAATGGAAGACTGGAGAAAACTTACGATTCAGTATTTTAATCAAGATTGGTTTTTTATTGAACCCAGTTCAAAATCAAATCTAAAAACAATTTTAAAAGTATTAAAATTAGACCTGGTTCAGTTTTATAACTTGGTCCAAAAAGAGCGGCATGAACGTCATGAACGCCAACAACGTTCTGATCCTAAGGAACCTACTGAAAAATTCTCTTTGAAAAAAACTATTTTTAAGGCCCTCAAAGAACAAGAGCTTGAAAATCTTGCCGCAAAAGAATTGAGAGAGGCTCTAGAGAGTTTATTAGAATTCTCTAAAGAATCCACTTTTGTTCATGTCCCTAAAAAAATGGCAGGCCTATGGAATCGACTGATTTTTCAGTACACTTGGCTTGATCTTTTAAGAAAAAAAACTCACTTTTACCCACAAGAAAATGCAATGGCCTATATTTTTGTTGATAAAATCAAATCCATGTTTAAGTCCGGTGAAATAAAACAACTTATTTCACCGGAAAAACTTTCTCAAACTCTAAAGGATATCACCCTTCAGATCGAAAACTTACCCCCAGCCCTTCGAGAAAGAAGAGAACAAATTTCAAGTTTTGAAAAGCTTAAAATAAATCAATGTCGAACTTTAATTTCAACTTTAACAAGTGGAGCCAAATGAAAAACCTATTTTCGTTTAAAATATATTATGTAACGGTGTTTTTTTTCTTATGGCTCTTTACAAATTTTGTATTTGCTAAGGAAAAGCAAAATCATTCTTATTTAAAAAAGCATTATGTGATTACACTTCATGGAGTTCGTGGAAATGAACAATCCTATGGAGATTTTCATAAAATTGTTAAACAGAATTTGCAAACAATTGATCCTCTTTTTGAGGTTGTGACCATCAATTGGACATACCCTGTAGGATCTGCTCTTAAAAGTGAAAAAAATGAATTCATCTGGAACCCCCATTGGATTGCCAAAAAGTTTAATGAGGATCTTTTTTTAAATAAAAATGCAGCACTTAAAAATCTTTTTCCAGAGGATAAGATTTCTATCATTGGATATTCTATGGGTGGATTGATGTCGATGACTTGGTATTACGATACCCTGTTTAATTTTAATGAGCAGCGCACCTATGCATACCCAAAAGAAATCCATCAAAAACTTCTTAAATCATTAGCTCAAGTTGAAAACATGATTGGCCTAGGTGCTGTCTATTGGGGTTCTTTAGATGCTGAGTTCGGATGGACTTTTTTAGAAAACGGAGACCTGAGCGAAGTTCGAAGAAGCTGGCCCAAATTAAAAGAACTTTGCAATACGCCCGAAGCAAAAAAAATGATTTCATTGTCAAAAAATCAAAACCTATTTGACAATTCCTTAGATGACGAAGAAAAAACCAATCTTCTTATTAAAAAATCACTTAAATCGACATGCCGAGCTGTTGACTTTATTGCTGCAAACCCTTTGACCAATTCACTAAAAAAAATCAATTCTACCGTGCTCCACTTTATAAAAAGTCGATTGGAAAGTGTCGGAAATATTCATATGCAAGAAGTGAATAATATGAGGCTCACGAGCCCCCTTATAAATGAAATGAGATTGAATAGAATTCGACATCTTAATTCGTCTGACTTAAGAAATCAATTTCGTGCCCGTTGGTCCAGTATTGTTGGGGTTTTTCCTTGCCTTGGAAAGCTCGAATCTGGGAAAGGCTGTCGAAATTTTAAAACCGAAGAATATAAAAAAGTGAACGACGGCTTTATAAAATTATTTTCTGGTGTCTATCGCCGAGAAACAGATGGCCCCGTAATGAGTCCTAGTGCTGTAGCCGATTTTATTTATTATTCAGAAAATAAAGGTCAGGAATTTGACCCTATTTCATACACGTCCTTTAAAGATACAAAAGAAATTACAAATTCAACAAACACAATAAACCAAGAAATTTTTGTTGAAAACATGCATGCTACTGTTTTACCAGCTCTAGAATCTATTAATGGAGCATTTAGCTCTTTGGCCGAAAAAAGCTCCACAACTCTACGTAAATTTGATTCTAGTTTAGGTACAGATGTGGTGATTGTAAATAAGGAGTGTGAAATACCGACAACCTGTAACCATCCTAATTATAAATATTTACTATCCATTTTAGGAAGATGTGATCAAAATGAAAACTGCCAACAGGATCTTTTAAATACCTACTTTAATGTATCAAAAGCCTCGGATCGAATGAATTCGAGTCACTCCCTTCGACAAGAAATGGGGAGTTTTGTTGTGAATATAAATATTCGATTGCCTTTAAACTATAAACTCAATCCAAATTTTTCTTCAAATCTCTCTTCGGATCTCAATGAAAATTTACTTAAATACTTTAAATTCAGTTTTAATGATTTTGGCAAAGGTACTTTTGGCTACCATCGAACGGATCAACCCCATCAAGCTTATGGAATTCAAATAGCTCGTCCCGATGAGTTGATGAGTTCCTATGCAACCCTAGAAAGTTATTCAAATATGAAAGTGCTCCGTGTGTTTTTTGTAGGTAGAGCCTGGGCCAAACCCAACCGATGGAATGAAGCCCAATTGGCACTTCAAAACGGATTTCCTCTTCGCTTTGAAATCCAACTGCCAGGCCTCACACCTCGACGCGTTGTCGCAAAAGTAAAAACCACCTCTTCGACCTACATAGATCTATTTATGAAATAGATCTATGTCATAAATAGATCCATTAATCCCTTGGCTTTTTCTATTCAACCCCCATAGACTTTATCTCAGGGGTCAGAGAGGGGTGGTGGACTTATGCATTTTATAATTTTGATTCTATTAATTTCACTTCAGGGATTAATTTCAGTTCAAGCCGCGTCGGAAGTTACAGCTCCCAAAACTTTGAACACACCTAAAACAATATTTTTAGTTCCTGGATATTTTAATTCCTATATTACTTCACTTTCCTTAAATCAATTCTCCTATTTCAGTTCGGCCATTGTTCAATCTTTCAAACAAGCGGGCTTTAGGGTTTTTATCGTGAACAATTTAAAACCCACGGCGGGTGTAAAAGAAAATGGCGAAAGATTGATTCAGTATTTACGAGCGGCCACCCGCTTAAGTTCTAAAAATGAAGAGTATATTCTTGTCGGGCACAGCGCGGGTGGACTCTATTCACTTTATGCCGCTCAAAAAAATGAATTTCCCATTCGTAAAATTGTGACTATTTCGACGCCCTTTCTTGGGCTCCAACTGATCGACAATTTGGATGAATACAATGTTCCCACCCAAACAATTGTTGATCTTCTTTCTTGGGAATCCGTTTTAGGATTTCGATCTAAAAATATTCGTAATTTTTTAACTTCTTTAAAATTTCAAAAATCTTTTCATATAGAATCCTTTGCCGGTTTTCAAAAAAACGGAAACGATCCCCTGAATGCCCGACAGCTCTCTTGGCCCTTTGTTTTTACTCATAACATTATTGGACAACCCAGTGACGGAATTGTAGATATTCAATCTTCTTTAGGTTTAAAAAACCTATCGACAAGCTCTGGAGAGAAGATCCCCATTACGCTTCATGACGAAACCTTAAAACTGGATCATTGGGAACAAGTTTTAGATGCTCAAATTTTTGATCTCATGGGTGTTACAAATCCTCAGTACATTCTCAACCAGCAAATTCAATTTTACAAGCAGCTGGCAACAGACCTTCGTTAATTCGTTTACCTGTATTTTGATTTTGACTTTTTCAGAAGAAGTAATTTTTTTAAATTTAGCTTAATTTCTAAGAGAGGACCTAGAAATATGCCAATGTCAGCGAAGGCTCAGTGAATCAGCGAACTCGTCGCTCTAAGTAATAGCAGGTCCAGACTGTGACTAAATATCCAAGTAAGGAACCGATGATCACATCACTTAAAAAATGGCTATGAGTCATCACTCTTGTAAAAGAAATCAAAAAGGCAAATCCAAAAAAGTACCACCGTAACTTTGGCCATAAAAACATCAACATCGTGGCCACAGTAAACATCACTTGCGAATGACCCGAAGGAAAAGAATGAAAATCCCAATGATTTTCAAAAAATGTAAAATGGTAAGGTTCAAATAAAGGATCTGTTTTATGGGGCCTTTGTCGACCAAAAATAAACTTAAAAATTTGCAAGACAAGGCCTGAGGAGATCAGAGAAATTAAAAAATAATAACTCCATTTTTTATAATAATTTATTTTTTCAGAATATTTTTTTAAATGTTGAATTTTAGGTGCTATCCACTTTAAAAAGACAAGCAACACAATGGAAAAAATAAAATAATGGGAGGCTAACCCAATATTTGTCGTGGATCGGGCCATTTGCCAAAGGTTTTTGAGTCTTTCTTGTGCAAAAAAAACGGCTAAATATTGATCTAAATAGAAATAACTGAGAGCACTGAATACGAACGAAGTTAAAAGCAAAATAAATTGAAATCGAAGCGAGGGAAAATTTAATCTTATATTCATAAATTCCATAAAGAATCATCCTTCTAAAAATGTCAAATTCACAATTAACGCACAATGGTAGATATTTTGCTCTAGAAATTAGTGATTTCTAAGACAATGCTTTTCAAGTTTGAATGAGACAGTTATAAGAAGCTATAAATTTTTTTTGGAGAAAATATGTCTGAAATTGCTACTGTTGAAATGAAAGAAAATGGAAAAAGTTTTTTTAATGATATTGGGCTTCGACTGGCTCATAAAATTTTAGGACTGGAGTATCTTCATTATGGATATTTTGAAAATCTCACAAAAAATCTTGAATCACTTCCAAAGGCCCAAGAACAGTATATGGAAAAAGTTCTTAGCCAAATCCCCACTCAAGTAAAAAATATATTAGATATAGGCTGTGGCGCCGGTGGAATGGCAAAAAACATGATCCAAAGAGGCTACAATGTCACTTGCTGTGAGCCAGATCCATTTTTGTTGAATAAAACCTTAGCGGCAACAAATAACAAAATTAAAGGAGTCATCGGTTTTTACCAAACTGTGCAAGATCTTCCCCCCACATCCTTTGACCTCATTCTGATGTCTGAGTCCTGCCAATACGTCCCCTATGAAGTGGGCTTTCAACAGCACTCACGATTTTTAAAAGAGGGTGGTTTTGTATTGATTGCTGATTTTTTTATTCAAAAACCTCTGGATCAAAAGTACTTAAGTAAGTCAGGTCACCCCTATCAAGAGTTTTTAAATACCGCTAAAAAATATAATTTTGAGCTCATAAAAAATATAGATATAACACCTGAAACAGCACCCACAATGGATATTTACCAAGATTTAATCCATAACAAAGCCTTTCCCATTATCGAGGCTGTTTTTGAATATCTTTACAGAAAAACTCCGCTCATTTATAAATTTCTAAATTTTCTTATCGGTAAGAAAATACTCTTTTTAAAACAAAAGTATTCATCTCAAAGTGCAGAGATTTTTACGAAATATAAAACCTATCGCATTTTATTATTTCAAAAGTCCGCAAACAAGGTTTAGAACTCAATGAAAAAAAAACTTTTTACGACACTCTCTGTCCTAGTTCTTATACTCGTGGGATTTTTTTTATTTAATAGGGACGAAGAGTATCTTCCAGAAGTTCAGAGGATGAGTGCCGGAGAACAAGCCTCCCCCGAGGAGCTTTCCAATTACTTTAAACTCAGTTCCGGACTTTTGCTAGAGGATGAGTCTCAGCAAATCAATACTCTTAACCAAATCTATGCTACAAAAAAGTGGCCCAATAGTAATAAATTTTCTGATTTTTCAAATTATCATTTTAG
>DAIRER010000074.1:0-7823 GCA_036795495.1 Pseudobdellovibrionaceae bacterium
GCTGCGTATACAGGAATGCTCAAAACACAAATTCCAGATATTGCAGGGCATTTGGTCACGGCCAGTTTTATGTCGGCCCCCGCCGCCTTTATTATTGCTAAACTCATGCTCCCTGAAACAGAAAAGCCCCTCACGTTAGGAAAAATCCCCGAAGAGGCTAAAAAAAAGGCCTACTCCAATGTCATCGAAGCTGCCGCGGGTGGAGCTGCGGAAGGTCTTATGTTAGCCCTAAATGTCGCAGCCATGCTTTTGGCTTTTATTGCCTTGATTGCTTTATTGAATGGCCTTTTATCTGGCGTGGGTGAGCTCATTGGATTTAACAATTGGAGTGGTGGAAAAAATTTAACGGCAGAACTTATCCTGGGATGGTTTTTTTCACCTTTAGCTTGGATGATGGGTATTCCTTGGAGTGAATGCCAAGTCGCTGGAAATTTATTAGGACAAAAAACCGTTTTGAATGAGTTTGTGGCTTACTTTAATATGGCTCAAAGTTCTGAACTTCTATCCGAACGCTCTCGACTTATTTTATCCTATGCCCTTTGTGGTTTTGCTAATTTTTCTTCAATTGCGATTCAAATTGGTGGCATCGGCGGAATGGCCCCTGAACGAAAAAAGGATCTCGCACAACTCGGTATAAAATCCATCATTGGAGGAACCCTGACCACCCTCATGATGGGCGCTATGGTTGGTTTTTTAATTTAATTATCTAGAGCCGGCGTATATATCCCGTCAATAATTTTAAAGCGGCGAGATCATCTCAAGCAGCGTCGGTGGAGCATAAACAAAAACTTGAGTGATTTTGTTTTCTACAAGCCCGGTGATAACAAACGATTCTGGTTGGATATCCAATTTAACAGATATGGGGCGATGAGAGCCCACAGATGTGTATATTCCATTTGTGTTGAAATTAGTAATAACAGGACCAATCATAAAACTGTTGAGTAGACGTTCCATGGCACTAAACACAGTCTGCTCTGTTGTAAGATGAATCAGGATCGCCGGTTTACTACTCACGATCTGCTGCCCCAGCTTCAATGCCTTCACTTGACCAATCCATTGTGGAGTCGCGCCCGCAGCTTCCAGTGATGAAATTTTCCAACCCCCCGCTTCTTCAGACTCTTCAAGTTGTATACATGCCGTATTGGAACTCACTTGAAAAAACAGATGATTAAATTCTCCATTTTTTCTACAAACACTCATCGATCGTGGTGGTCTCATAAATGAAATTATTGGATTGTCTAAATAATAACTCGACATTTTCTTATGGAGCAATTGATCCATAAAAACCTCGGACATGATTCCGCCCCCCGTGTGAGGCAAACCAAAGACATGACCCAACTCATGAATCAGAGCGTAAGTAAGAAGTTTTTTATGCTGCCAGGGTCGCTCGATCAGGTGTCCTGGATTATCAAAAGAGTGATCGCCCTTATCTGATGAAATAAAAATGAAACCCTTCCCTCGTAAATTAATAGGCGAGTAATCAGTTCTGACCGTGATCCCAACATAGGATCGAGGTTTCACCAGATAGGTGATTTCTTCTTTTGTAAGTGTATTGAATCCAAATTTAAAATTTAGATCTGCATCTTTACAATCATCTATTTTTTTAAATTCTTGATTCCCTATCTCGGCAATAAATTGTCCTTTTTGGGTTTTTACATTATTAAAGAACTCATACTTCCAATAAGATAGCGCCTCAAGAAGCGATGATTCAATAGTCGTTCGATCCGCAGATACCCCCGCTTCATCCAATAAAATGCAATACTTAACTTCAGAAACATTTCGTAGAAACCATGGATTATGACCATCCCTAAAGAGCTCTCCACCTGATCCCACCCAGCCACCAGTAAATCCGACTTGTGGAAAAGAAATCAGTAGAAAAAGGGAAATAAATTTTAAAATCAAAGTCTTTTTCATAGATTGCCTCACATTAAAAATGTTCAAAAATATCAGGGGTTTTCATAAAATAATCTGATCCAGTTTTTAAGAATAATATTTTATTGAGACCCTCGTTCTCGGTAGTAAAGCCGATTTCAACTCCAATACCTCCGCGTCCTGAAAAGGGATGGTATTCCATAATAATTAACTGTCCCCTAACTTGAGTGCGTTTGCCATTTTCAATTTTCATAAAGGTTTTAGGAAGGACCATCTCGATTTCGAGTTGTCCAAATGCGGGCAGTATAAAAACATCAATGTTTTTTAAAACACTTAAAAGCCAAGAATTACACCCCGTCTGAAAATCAGACTGAGTTAACGTGGAATCAATTCCGTTACTCGAATAAATACTCACAGAATCAGACTGACAATTTTCAACAAAAAAATCAAGTTGAGTCTCTTCAGAGGGTGATTCACACTTGGACTTACAAAGACCATAGGTTGAACACTCAAGAATCGTACAATATTCAGTGCTGACTTTGTAACTTTTCTTGGAATTGCATTTTAAGTCTTCTGAAATTGAAATAAATTTCTGAGAAGGGCAAAGCCTTCCCAGAATATTTTGTGGGTCATAAATTTCAACCATAGCCCTTGCCTTATTAAATGAGATCAAGACTATGGGAATCCATAAAATTATCTTGCGCACTGAGATACGACATGACAAGAAGTCAAAATATTCCACTTCTTAAGTTCTGCATTCACAAAAGTAACATTTTTACCGTAGGTCATAAACAATTCTGCCTTCTCCCCCGAACGGCCACTGACGTTGTGTAAAATTCTGATTGATACATAGTCTCGACTCAGGAGGTCCAAATGATACAAATCTCCTTCTAAACGCAAAGGTTTAGAAGATGTGCGCTGAGAGTTTGTGGCACAAATATTTGCCACTTGTTTTGGTGTAACGGGAATTCTATGGCCCGTCGTAATGCTCTCATCCAATTGTTCATCTGTGATTTCAGATTTTGAGTAAAATGATAAAGAACAAGACAGTGCCTGCAGATCTGTTTCAGGGGGATTTGTAGGATTTGAAATGGCGTCTTCAGAATCGTCACCACCTTTTCCGGGACCCATGTCAATAAAAGATAACTTACTTACAAATTCCTCATATTCCTCAGCAGAAACGGGGTTATCATTGATAAAAAATTGAGCGCTATTGATATTTTTAGAAGGATCTATTTGAATTTGACTTCTTGCTTTGGCAACTTTGCCAGTAACTTCAACTTCGATTGAATCACTCGTGTTTATTTTCATATTCATCTGGGGCATATCATTAGAAGCCATTGTGTTAAATGCTTTAGACGATTGCATTTGTTGGATTTGAGCGCCACTCATTCCTTCGAAATCCATAAAAAAATCGGCTTGGGCTTGAAGTCTAAAACCAAAGGGACCCTGTGATACAGAAACGCCACTTCCATTTATATTAACACCCATATCCATTTTAAAACCCTTTTGGCCTGGATCCATGGCAATATTTACTTTTCCAGATAATTCGGCAGAAGTGACATCCAATTCTTTCTGAAGTTCCGCATCTTTAATTTGAAAAATCATCAAAACATCTGCCACCACAGAAGCTTTCTCTTTATTCTGGCCATTCTCTTGAGGCATTATCATTTTTGCGAAAATATCAAATGGACATTGATCTCCCTTGATTTCAATAACACTTTCGATCATTCCACCCGACTTTGGAGTCTCGGTAATCGTTTCTTGGCAAGCCTTACTCGATTTGGCCCTATTGTATTTTTGATTGAGTTTATTCTGTTTATTGAGCTTCTCTTGTTTTGTACTTGGTAAAGTCTGACCCATAGAGCTTTTATCGTTACCAACGATACTGTTATCGTTACCGACAAAGGCCTGATTCAACTGTGAATGAACCTTTAAAGTTTTGGATTTTGGACTTTGTTTATCTTTTGAAAAATCATTGATAATGGCTAAACTCTGAGTGATCGGAGCCAGAGCCTTCGCATCCAGTTGGCCTTTGGGAGAACCACCACCTCCACCATTATTTGAGCATGCTGTATTTAAAACAAGTAGACCCACACTTAAAAAACCAAAAATAAAACGCTTCATTTTTACCCCCCCCATTAAATTATTAAAAATTTATTTTTATTTAGATTTAAAAATCTGCCATAGGCCCTAGGAGCTTGCAAGAGAAGCACATGAACTACTGAGTCAAAAATTGTAGATAACATTTAGTCATACTATAAGCTCTGATATGAATGTATATCTATCTAAGAATTACAAAGAAATCATAAAACTGAGAGTTAAGGAATTGCGGTCTCGCAAACGTCCATGGACCTTTCGTCGACTCTCTGACAGTTTAGGAATTCAGGCGACCTATTTTTCAAAGGTCTTAAATCATAAAGACGTGCACCTAGGCGAAGAGGATTTATTTAAAATCACTCAAGCTCTTGAGTTTATGCCTAAAGAAACTAACTATATTCTGTTGCTGCGATCCCTAGAAATTGCCAAGACCCCTGCTCGCCGAGATTTTCTTTCTCATCAAATTGATCAATATCAAATTGAAAATAAATTAAATTCAGAGGATATCATGATCAACAACACTGCCTTTGAAAATCAAATGGCTTATTTATTGAATCCTCTTTGCGTCGTCTTATATGTCGCCCTTACCAGTGGAAGCTTAAGAAAAGATTTAAAACTCATTGCCTATCACCTTGGAATAAAACAACAACAACTAAAAGATTTAATTCAAATTCTTGAAAGAAATTTATTATTAGAGACGGATCGATCAGATCTATTTAAAGTCACGAAAGTGCATACTCGGCGCATGCACTTTCAAAAAGACCATCCGCTGATGAGAATTCATCAACAATTATTTAAAGCCCTTATTGATGGAAAAATCAATCTTGTCCCCGAAGAAGAAAAAGTAAGCCAAATGTACACCTTTACTTTGGATCCCATTGGATTTGAAAAAATTAAATCAGAATATAAAAAGTTTCTTAAACGTGTCGAAGTAATTTCAGAAGAGGCAAGGGACAATGAGGTCTATCAGCTCAACTTTGACTTCTTTAAATGGTTTTAATCTCATTCATTCAAAAAAGTTCGATAAAAATATACTTCAAGTATAACTCATTCGATAAATATACACTTTTTTATAATATTAAAAGCTCAATTTAAATCCGAAGCTATTTATATCAACAGGAGCTCAATTAAGAGCTCCTAAATAAAAGGAGATTTCTATGAGTCTTTTCAAAACCGCACACCTTGCTCTGATTTTCGTCAGTATGAGTATGTTGGCCTGTGAAGTGAAGGTCAGCGATGCCAATCCCCTTCAAGACAAATTCACCTTACCCAAAACCACAATGTTAGAAGGAACTTGGGTGAGCGGATGTAAAAATAAAAGTCCATTTACAATTAACGAAATTACAGTTTTGGACTTTTCAGAATCAAAGGTCAGTTATGATTCTTTTCAATACTCTGATGTTGAATGTAAAACTCTTATCTCTCAAGATCACAAAACGGGCCAGTTTGTTCTGGGCACTCAAAATGAAGATGGCACAACTCCAGTTGACTACTCCATCGATTTAGGTTCTGGAGCCCAGCAGTTGTTCTATGATATTGTAAAGATTGAAAACAACCAACTCTATATAGGCGAAATTTTGGGAAATACTCAGGAGGATCGACCTAAAATATTAGATCTAAAGTCTCCCTTTTCTTCTGTTGAAAAAGGTTACTCGCCCTCTCCAACGCCACCAGCCCCTGTGACTCCTGTTCCTATAGCTCCCGCTCCAGTAATTCCAAGTGAAACTTTTTTAGGCGAAACTAACTTAGTTTTGGGGGATAATTTCATAACATCCAACCGATCAGAAACCTCTTCAGCCTACAAAATTTTTAAATTCAGCTCTCAGATCCATCAAAAACTGAATATAAGTTCAATTTGGGGATCCGATTCATGCTCAAGAGCTCCAGGTGAAATCTTTGAATGGACTGAAGTTTTACAAAATGGAAAAATGGGTTTAAGTCAAAAAATCAAACCCTTTGATGCTTTTATTGCTGAAGCAAACAAGAACTATATTCTCAAGTTTACACTCTCTGGTATAAAAAATTGCTATGCCTCTTTTACTTTTACAGTGGCCCGTTACTAAATAGATGCCTGATAGTTAATTGTACCTAGCTCCAAATTTGACTTTTTTGCCGACATCATCTGTAAGAGTAAATATTTAATTTCAGTACCCTCCGTTGGTAGTGAGCCTATAGCCTCCTATTTTTATAATTTAAAAAGTGTACTTAAATGGAGTCTATGGGCTCACTACCAACGGAGGGTCGTAAGTTGGATAAAAAAGTTTAGTTAAGGTAAAATCATTATTTTTCTTTATGAACAAGGGCGGAGCGGATTTCATCGGATAGATTTTGTTTGAGCTGTATGTAGAGTGCGGCTTTCTCTAAACCAAAGTTTTTCTCCATAAATTCAATTTCTTTTAAATGCAGATTCTGAAGTTCTTTTAGGGTTTTTTTATAATCCGAAAGAATTGATTTTAATGCCTTGTCTTTTTTGCCCTTCATGGACTCTAAAGTTTTTTGATTTTTTTGAGATAAAATGGATTTTTGAATATTAAAATCCCGATAGGATTTTGCAAACTCTATTTCCTGCTTTGTGGAAAGTTTTAATTCATCACTGACTTTCCAAATATAAAGTTCTTCAATTTTTTTTATTTTATCAGGAGCAACAGACTCTGCAGCAGAAACATCAAATGAGAATCCCACAAATAAAAGAAAAACTAAACGCAACCAACGAAGGTCTACGAAATAAATGGAATTGGTATTAACCATATGAAAATGGTAACCTAAACAAGACAAGCCTTCAAAGAAAACTTTTAAAAACTTTTGCTCTTTTTTAATAGAACTCTTTTGATCTCTATTTTTAGATCTTTATTGAACACTAATAATCTCTAATGAGTTCTATTGTTCTTTGTTTTTCTTCTTATCAAAATTGTAAGCCAGACCTATATAGAAGTCTGAGTCTTGTTCGTTGATCATCATATTTTCTGAAAGCAACTCGGGGTCATTTTGGACAGATTTTAAGATTTCTTGATGGCGCGCCTGAGCATTCGTCATTTGAGATATAGACTTAAGATAAAGATTTTCCTTATCAACCGAAAGCAGTACGAGGGCAATTAAGCCTGAAAGCAATAACGAGCTTTGTGCCCATATTCGCCAGTGAAGACTCATGTAATTTTTAAGTTTTTCGGACCGAGTTACTTTTTGAATTCGCGTCTGAACCACTCGGCTCATTATTTGCTCATGAATTCGAATTAAATCGGGTTCCCTCCACTGGAGTGTCTCTTCTTGTGTTTTTTGAATTAATTGTTCCAGTTTCATCCTTCTACCTCCACCCAGTTTGGATTCATTTCCTGAAAAAAGTCACTCACTCCATTGAGTCCTTGTTTTAAATCTTCTTGGCCACCTAAAGATTCTTTTAATTTTAAAATTGCATGTCTATAATTAGCTTTGGCTGTGTCATAAGGACAATCCATAAGTTCTGCAATTTCTTTAAAACTTAAATCGTCATAGATTCTTAAAACCAAAGCTGTTTTTTGTTTGCTTGGCAGCCGATCAATTTCTTTTTGTAACATTTCTGAAACAACCACTCCACAAAGTTCAGATTCTGCCTTGGGGGCGACAGCTAAATTGACCTGAGAAATATCTGTAAAGTCTCTGTAGACAACCCTCAGTTTATTTTTTGCAGTATTTAAAGCAATTTGAATCAACCAACTTCGAAAACTAGAACGCCCTTCAAAAGACTCCAGTTTTTCGTAAGCCTTTATGAACGCCTCCTGCACAATGTCTTCTGATTTAGCCATATCCTTCATCATCCTAAACACCAACCTTAAAAGCCCCACCTGATGCCGTTTCACCAGCGTCGAAAAGGCTTC
>DAIRER010000536.1:0-1538 GCA_036795495.1 Pseudobdellovibrionaceae bacterium
TCGCAGGGAGCCCGAAGGAGGAGAACGACGAGTTGGTAAAAGTGAACGGCATTGACTTAACGGTAGTCGTGAAAGTAATCAATATGCTCAGGGACCCAAGGTTCATGTTGAATATCAGACTCTTTACGGGGACGGACGCTGGGCTCATAATCGGAGGTCAACATTCCCTTTTCAATAAAAAAGTTTTTAAGAACTTCAAAAGTTTCAGCATTCAAACTGCCACGACGAATGAGATCTTCAAAATTTCTCATTAAATTTTCCGATGAAAAATTATAATTCATAATCAGATCCTGAGCCACTCTGTAAACACCCACTAAATGCAACTTTTGATGTTGAAATAAGTCAATGGCCACTTGAAAAGAATTATAAGTCGCTAATGTTCTACGTCCAAATTTTAAATAATAATCAGCATCCGTATCGATGGCTAAATTAATATAAATTCTTTGCAGTGGATCCATGACAGGGATTAAATCTTGCATCTTAAATATTTCATCAATCTGCTCCGACGTGACAGAATACCGTTCAAGAGCACTGCGAATTTCTGGATTTGAAATACGGCGAGAACAAATATCTGAGTATAAATTATAAATCACAGCATCTGTCTCGCTATCATCTCCAAAACAAATTTGAGAAACATTTCCCACCCAACGTGACCTCAATTGTAATAGGGCCTGAAGTTTATAACCCACCTGAGCTCTTAATCTCCAAAATCGACTGGGAGTTAGATTTTTTATATTATCCTTGTAAAAACAACCCAAGGGGCGAATGCCATCAATTAAAAATTTTTCTGAAATCCGCTCTTCTAACTGTGGTGGCGAGGCCGTAATGAAATAAATTGGAAATTCGCTTTCATTCATAACCTCTTTTCGAAACTCCGAAAGAGCGAGTAACAAAGCCGTTGTACCTGGCACATTTTTCTTTTGTAATGCACGCTCCATAACAGTCCGAAATAAACCACTGAGAGATTCAATTTTACTATCTAAATATGTTTTATCAAGATCCCATACAAAAAAATCTGTTATTTTTTTTTCAATTTCCGCTTCAGCGTATTGAAAAAAAACAACATCTCCTTTGACTGTAGATCGATCCGTCCAATGTAACGTTTGCATCAATACCTCACAATGCTTGCACCCCAAGTAAACCCCGCACCAAAACTAACCAGAGCTATCAACATCCCTTTTTTTAAAACTCCAGCATTGTAAGCATCTACCATCCCTAAGGGAATTGTTGCAGCTGTCGTATTTCCATATTTATGAATCGTATTATAGACTTTTTTAGGATCTAGTCCCAAGTCTTCGACTATTTTTTGATTGATTCTAAGATTGGCTTGATGAAAAAAGAACAAATCAATATCTTCAATCTTATAGCCCGATTGATCACAGGCACTTTTTAGGACCTCTGGCATTTTCACTACGGCATGTTGAAAAACATGTTTACCGTTCATTGAAACAAACTCATTTCCTGATCCAATTAAGTTCTCACTTAACCAGTGTTCCCCAAGCTCACTCGATGTACCAGGTCCCGGCAACCAAAGCTCT
>DAIRER010000537.1:0-1536 GCA_036795495.1 Pseudobdellovibrionaceae bacterium
CCAGAACCTTTTGAACCAATAAGAACAAAGTTTTGTAGCATAATACGGGCCAAAATATCTTGTACTTTCATTAAAATATCATCCCGACCAACAATTTTAAAAAGTTCATCATTGATGATGTCTTTAGCGATGCTATCCGTGATAAAATCAGTTGTTCCGGCAAGAATAATATCCACAGGACTTGAATCCCCGGCCTTCACTTCTTTATTTCCTCCGGAACGTTTTTTAGGACTTAATTTTGTGAGCTGAGCTTCAAAAAAGGGATAATTTGAGCCTACTTTTTGCGAAGGATCACCGACTCGTGGATTAACAGATTCGGGTTGGCTAGCTTGTAAAGCCCACTGAAGGGAGTTTAGAGTCAATGGCATCTGAAGAAGTTCGGGAGCCGATTTTTTGTATATCTTGGCTCGATCCATGGACTTATTTAAAAGTGAATACATTTGCCCTTTAACACGTTCAAATTGTTTTTCTCTCATCAGGGCTTCTGTAACTGTAATTTTAAGTTCTAAAAGTTTCGAATCCGATTTTGCAACGCCTTCTGAGTCAAAAAGCTGTTCATAATGCGTCCGTTGCGCCAGCTCATGCATCAAAGACAATAGAATGTCTTTTCTTTTTTTATGTTGGATTTCAAATAAAGCTAAATCAGCAAGTAGGTCGGCTACATTAAATTCAGAAACTGAAATTGTTTGTATTGCGGCTTCGGCATTTTTAAGATCAGGACCCTTAAGTTTAATAATTGCCGAGTGCAATCGCGCCAAGGTATCTACTAACGCACCATTCTTAGGAGCGGTAACTTCAGAGGCCAATGTGTTAAAACTGAGGTGAGAAACGATAAGAAAACCGAATACTAAAGAGATAGGATGCTTCCAAAAATTCAAGATTCCCCCTGCCTATTTTCTAGAAATATTTTTTTGCTAAAAGATCCGTGTTTTCTTAACAAAGGGAATTCAAGAACTCAAACATAAATTAATTTTTTGAAACAATCTGTGAAGTTCAGAATAAATTTGTAAATATTTCAATATTCACAGTCCACTAGAAATGATCATTCCAATAAATCGCGCCATAATCGCGCCAAAAATATTTAACTTGAGCCCATCTCAAGATCATTTTTGATAAATTCTTTTTCTTAATTTGAAATTCTATTGAATTAACGATGGGTTAAAAAATTCATTCTTTATCAATGATATTCGTGGAACCGCCAAAAAAAATACACTATGAGCTCGTAACAGATAACCAAAAACAAAAAGGAGTATTTATGAGCTTAAAAAACAAAATCTTGATCTTGGCCATGATGAGTTTATCGTTTATCATGAGCCATGCCTCGGCTGCCCAGCTGAAAGAAGTCACCGTCGGCTGGTGGAAAATGAAGACCTATACCGCAGGACAAACCCTAGACTATAATTTTGATCAACCCACCTATGTCGAAAATATTTTAATATCGGCCGAAGGCTCTAGTTCCTTTGCCTTTGCAGAGCTTTATGTAGATGGTCGGCTCGAATCTCGACTAGGAGTCCCTGGGCACGATCCTGAATACCC
>DAIRER010000075.1:0-7804 GCA_036795495.1 Pseudobdellovibrionaceae bacterium
AAGCCCTTGTTCTTTTTTATAAAAATCGAGTAGATTCTGAATCTCTTCGATGGGATCAACAGTCCCTAGCTCGGTCGTACCTAAGACGGACACCACCATAAGAATGGGGCGAGATTCAGCTCGGGCTTTTTCAATTTTATTTTTTAAATCCGGGACACTTAATTTTCCATTTTTGTCTATTGCTATAGACCAAAAGGCAGAATCTCCTAAACCTAGAAGTGAGACGGCTTTTTGCCATGAAAAGTGTTTATTTCCAGGAACAAAGACGATGGGCCCCTCGAAAGGTTTTTTGTAAAGACTTTGAAATAAAGTTTGAATTTTCCATGGGCCATTTTTTACAAAACTGTGGTCCATCACTTCTGATTCCAGAAATTGTTTTTTTTGAGTTAAAAAAGTATCATGATCTATATGACACTGTGAAAAGAAGTCGTCATGAATTTTAGTAGATTTTCTTTTTAGAGCGAGAGCAAAGAAATTATCAAATCGATAGCGAGCACGCCATAAGGCTTCAATATTTGCAACGGTCCCACCGCCGGTAAAATGTCCGATGGCAGAATTAGGAAATCCAACCATTTTTGCAAGTTCGCCGATCGCCTCGGTTTCTAAATCCGATGTCACTTTTGAAGACTCTCGGGTTGTCATATTGGGATTATGTAAAAGAGTTGCAACATGGCCAATTAAAGCCGGCAATGAGGCTTCAGCAATCATATGTCCCATATAGCGTGGAGTGAATTTTGGGAGCTCGGCTTCAAGTTTTTTCAGCAAAAGATCTACGGACTGACTGGTGCGATCCTGAAGGGCCTTAAATTCAGGTTGTGTTTGATCGTCAATAGATATGGCTTGTCCATCCTTTGGAAAAAGAGACTTTCTCCAAAGAATCCATCGATCTAAAATTTGAATCCATTGTTCTTTAAACCAACTCGAGTTTTCAGCTTGAGGGCCTAGAAAAAAGCTTTTAATAGCAATATCTTGAGGATCACAATTTGGTTTTTTCATAAACAATCCCTAATTTGATAGGGATATCTTGCTATTCAAGTTTTAAGTTTGCAAATTCTTTTATTAATTTCAATTTGAGACGTTCATGAGCTTCTAGGCAAATGCAATCATGAAATAAGTTGTTCAAAAGTTCGACAAGATTAAAAATATTTTCCATCGTCTCATTTTGACTCTCAAGTTCCTCGACTTTAATCCGTTAAGACCTAAGTATTGTTTTTTATATAAGGAGGTTCCTTTGAGAAGAAAAAATTTAGGACGGTTCATTTTGACGTTTGTGCTGACTAGTCTTGTTCAATATCAAGCACATTCTCAAAGCAAACCCGAGGCTGTAGCTGGTGAGTATTTGATTAAATATAAAGCTCAAGTGAATCCTAACCATGCGGCTCAAAAAATGAGTAACAAAGTCCAAATGAAGAGTTTTCTGAAAGGTGCTTCGACCTTTCATGTGAAGTTAAATTCAAAAACCGGTGGTGGTTTTGATGATTCTATTTTAATGGAATTAAAAAATGATCCCGACGTTGAATATGTGGAACCTAATTTTTATTTAAATAAATCTGAAGCTGGCGAAATTAAAGTTTTAAATGAAGGTGAAGTCGTTAGTCTTTCAAGTTCTTCAGGTGGAGAAGTTACTTATTCTCAATCTAAAGCCCTTGTGCAAGTGAATGAAGCTTGGCAAGCTATGACGCCGGTGGGGTCATCGGGTGATAAAGTGGTTGTGGCAGTGATCGATACTGGTTTGGATTCAAGTCATGAGTTGTTTAAAAGTATTTATGATGGAGGCACGGGAGCCATTTGGGTGAATCATCAAGAGATTCCAGGAAATGGTTTAGATGATGATTACAATGGATATATAGACGATATCTCCGGTTGGAATTATATTACCAATCAAAGTAATCCCATGGATGATGATGGACACGGGACCCATGTGTCTGGAATTGTTTTGGGGGCGTCTCTAGATATTTTTGCCTATCAGTTGCCAGAATCTCCGATTTTAATAATGCCACTAAAGTTTTTAGATGGTGAAGGTGGTGGTACAACATCAAATGCCATCAAGGCCATATATTATGCCGTAAATAATGGAGCTCGAGTGATCAATAATTCATGGGGTGGCGGAAATTACAGTCGCTCTTTGCACGATGCTTATAATTATGCCTATGATCACAAAGTGATTTTAACTACAGCCGCTGGAAATTCAGCCTACAATAATGATATCAAAGATATGTATCCCGCCAATTTAGATACTCCTAGTAATTTGAGTGTTGCTGCCACGGATGATTTTGATCGATTGGCTAGTTTTTCTGATTATGGAATTTCAAAAGTTCATATCGGAAGCCCTGGTTATATGATTGTCAGTTCTTACCCTGGAAATCGTTATGCGATGATGTCAGGTACTAGTATGGCCGCTCCTTTTATTGCTGGAGTTTCGGCTTTAATCTTGCGAGAGGCCCCGCAATTAACAGGGTATCAAATCCGTCAAATTCTTCTGGATGGAGTTGATAAAGTGAGCGCATTAAATGGAAAGGTTTCTTCAGGAGGGCGTATTAATGCTCTAAAATCAATTGAAAATGGATTACAATCTTCTGCTTTAGAAGAGTTTCAACCGGGATATAACCCTCAATATGGAACAGAGCGTGCTCCGGCTTCTGCCTCATCGAATTCAGCACCAAAAGCTGCAGGTTGTGGAATGATCACAAAAGCTCTATTAGAAGGACCTGGCAAAGGTGCGCCACCCTCTAATGTGGGTGTTGTGGTGGGATTATTACTTTTACCACTGATTTTCTGGGCGATCATTTACCGAAAAGAAAAACAAGGTGCTGAAGGCATAGATGGACGAAAATTTGATCGTTACCAATTGAGTTCACAAGTTCGAATCAATGTGGGAGGTCAATACTTAACAGGAGCTATTCATACAATTTCTCAAGGTGGATTGTCTTTTGATGTGGATGCCGCACTTGAAAATGGTGGAATTGTAAAAATGCAAATTCAAGGTCCAAATGGACAAGAGATGGTCGAAGTCGAAGGTCAAATTGTATGGAGTAAAGAAGACCATGCCTACGGAGTTCAATTCACTCAAGCCCACGAAGGAATTAAGGGTATGATTGGTCATTGGACAAAAGGCCTTTCTAAATCCTCGACTTAGAAAGTAGAAGATATGTTGACCATAAGCTAAAAATAGCGGATAATTTTAGCTTATGGTGCAGAGAGATTTTAAGCCATTGATATCACGAAGTTTTTTCTTGTTTGGTCCCCGGGGCGTGGGTAAAAGCACCTGGCTAAGGGACAATTTTTCTGCATCAAACTCATTGTATTTTAATTTATTAGATCGCGACATATATGAAAATTTTTTGCTACAGCCACAACGCCTTGGCGAAATCATAAGCCTCAAAGAAAATCTTAATAAGATCATTATCCTTGATGAAATTCAAAAGGTCCCAGCTCTATTGGATATTATCCACGATGAACTATCGCGAAAAAAAAGAGTTTTTATTTTAACAGGATCAAGTGCTCGAAAGCTTAAACAAAAGGGGATAAATTTATTGGCGGGAAGGGCTTCTTTTTATCAGATGTATCCACTTTCAATTTCAGAGTTAGGGGAAGATTTTAATTTAACAAAAGGACTTGAGCGAGGCTTATTGCCCGAAGCCTATTTCTCTGACTCGGATGAAGCTTATAAAGAATTTCTTAAGTCATATGTTTTCACATACATTGAAAAAGAAATTCAACAAGAACAATGGGTAAGAAAGCTGGAACCCTTTCGTAAATTTCTACAAATAGCGGCCCAAATGAATACGAAAATAATAAATAAATCAAAGATAGCCAATCAAATTGGTGTAGAATCCTCAACCATCGAAAGTTATTTTGAAATTCTTGAAGACACATTGTTGGGATTTCGAATCCCTGGATTTGAAACTTCAATTAGAAAGCAAGTTCGACTTGCAGATAAGTTTTATTTTGTAGATACAGGGATTGTTCGAGCCATTGAAAAAACACTCTCCATCCCAATGATTGATCACACGTCCTATTACGGTAGTCTCTTTGAAAACTTTATTGTAATGGAGATCAAAAAAATCATTGAATACAGGCGACTGGACTGGAGTTTGTTTTATTTATGTACGAAAGAAAATCTTGAAATTGATTTAATAATACGGACACCCCAAAATAAATTAAAATTGATCGAAATCAAGTCTTCAAAATCAATTGGTGATGATGATCTTAAAAGTCTGATAACTTTAGGAGCTGACTTGGACAAAAAACATAAAGTGACATCGCAAAAAATTCTCATTTCTCAGGATCCACAGTCACGTCTTATTCAAGGTATAAGCTGTCTTTTTTATAAAGAAGCACTCAAGGTCCTATCTGATGAAATTCATTGAATAAAAGTTCGGATTTTCTGTATTACAAAAAATCCGAACTTTTTTGAGGTGCGCTGTTCGATTACAAAAGGTGTCCTTTAAGAATGATGCTGGCGACAGAGAAGTAGATCAAGAGACCTGTCACATCAATAATTGTTGCAACAGCCGGAGCCGATGCTGATGCGGGATCTAGTTTAAATCGTCTTAATAGCATAGGGAGCATCGCTCCCATCGTGCTACCCCAAGCGACAGAGGCCAGTACACTGATGCCAACAGTGAGTCCGATCAAAGTAGCATAATCACCATAAATAGCACTGTTGTGGGGCCAAAAGACAATACGCAAAATTCCAAGTAGACCTAAACACAGACCCAAGGTGGCTCCTGTTAAAACTTCTCGTTTTAAAACTCGGAGCCAATCTTTTAATCGCACTTCACCAAGAGCCATGGCTCGAATAATTAAAGTTGAGGCTTGTGAACCTGAGTTTCCACCAGCGCTAATAATAAGTGGAATAAACAGTGTGAGGACTACGGCTTTTTCGATTTCAACTTGAAAGTGTCCTAGAGCTGTCGCTGTAAACATTTCTCCGATAAATAAAATGATCAGCCAACTCAACCTTTTTTGGATCATTGTCCAAAATGAAATCTGCAAATAAGGAGCATCCAGTGTTTCTACAGCCCCCAATTTATGAATGTCTTCGGTGGCTTCTTCTTGGACGACACTGGCCACGTCATCAAAGGTCACAATACCCTTCATATGTCCTTGTTCATCGATAACAGGCAAGGCCATAAGTTCATTTTGTAAAAAAATTTGACCAATTTTTTCTTGGTCTAATTCAACAGGTATTTTAACAAGGTCTGTTTTCATGAAATCACTAATTTTTTTATCTTGAGTTGCAAAAAACAGTTCTCGAAAAGAAACCACTCCCAAGAGTGTTTGATCAAAGGCTAAAACATAGGCGTAGTAAATGGTTTCAACTTGAGTTTTGGCTTGAATGCGCAAATAACTGATAGCTTCGTCGACACTCATATCAGGGCGAAGACGCACAAATCGAGAGCTCATCAATCCACCAGCTCGATCTTCAGCATAAGCCAACAGAGCGGTTACTTCGCGTCGAGTTTGGGGGTCAAGTAAATTAACAATCTCTTCTCGATCGTCGGTTTCAAATTCTTGAATTAAATCAGCAGCGTCATCCGGAGCTAAAAGCCGCACCCAGGATCGTTTTTCCATAGATGAGGATTTTGAAATTAAGTCGAATTGGTCTTTAGAGCTTAAAGAAAGAAATAACTCTTCGGCATAGGTTCTTGGAAGAGATTGAAATTTCTCTTTTCGATCCTCTAATGTTAAAGTACTCCAGGACTCATTGAGTTCTTCAAATAGCAGATCATTTTGGTGTTCGATTTGGTTTGTCATTGTCATTAGTGGGGTCAATTTGCCTTACAAGAGAATGGCAGGCAAGCTTTTTTAAAGAAGCAGTTCTTCGTTTCGAATTTGAGGGATCAAATCAGCGGGTTTTCCGATGGATTCTATAATTCCATCCTTCATAATCATAATTCGATCGCATTTTTCTAAAGTGCTAAGGCGGTGAGCAATAATGATTTGTGTTTTGCCCTTAAGATAAATTTCCATAGAATTTTGCAGAAGAGATTCTGTTAAGGGGTCAACGGAACTTGTGGCTTCATCCATAATCACAATGGGAGTATTCATCAAAAGACATCGTCCCAGAGCGACAAGCTGCTTTTCTCCCTGAGAAAGGTTACTCCCTCGCTCTAAAACTTTGGACGACATCTTTTTCTTTAGTCCAATTTTTATTAAAATGGATAGAATATCTTCATCACTATGTTCTTGATAAGGATCTAAATTTTCTTTTATTGTTCCACGAAAAAGGACAGGATCCTGCGGGATTAAAGATAAAAATCCTCGATAGATATTGAGGTCAATATTTGAGAGGTTTGTTTTAGAGTTATAGCCTAGGTCTTTACCTAGGTCTTTACCTAGGTCTGAATCAAAGGTAAGCTGAGGTTGCAATCCATTAATGTAAAACCCCCCCTTTTCTATGCTGTAAAGATAATACAAAGCCTTGATAAGGCTTGATTTTCCAGACCCAGTTTTTCCGACTAAACCAATTTTTTCACCAGGTTGGATTTCAAAAGAAAGCCCTTTGAGAACCCATGGTAGCTCGGGTTTATATCTGAACCAAATAGATCGGGCCTCGATGGCGGCCCCAGATTCATTTAAATTTTGATCAGGTTTATTGAGTTCTTCCGTTTGTTGGTCATATTTAGGGTGGAGGGTTTGAAATTGACTGCGTGAGGGGAGGCGAGCTCCCTTTTCGAGGGGAAGATACATTAAATTATTAAATCGTTCAAAGCTAACTAAGGCTTCTTCGAGCATACTGAGCCACTCAAAAAAGATTTGAATGGTATTTGTAGAAAGTAAAATCAAAGTCAAAGCGGCACCGACCGAACCAACGGAGGCTTTCCCCTGCTGAATTAAAAAATACGAGGCAATGGCAATGGCGGCGAAAAGAATTAAGGAAAGAGAGTTCATTTTAAAACTAAAAAGACTCATTTTAAAAACACTATTTTGTTTTTCGTCTTGATATTGGTTGTCCAAAGATAAAAATCTTTGAATAAAGACATTTTTTTTATTGTGAAGCCTTATAAGATGGGCACCTTGAAGGGTCTCAGCAAAATGAGCAATACCCGGAGATCTTAAATTAGAAGTTTTTTGTCTTTGAGCCAAGAGTGCTTTTCGACTTGAAAGATAAACCCAAAAGTTCAAGGATCCAATGAAAAGAACAATCGGCAAAAAATAGAGATTGGTGAATCCAATAAGAAATACAATTAAACATAAATCTAAAGCTATTGAAACAAATTCAGCAACAGCTCCTCCGAAAGTTCTCATCACATTCATGTAGTCACTCGAAAAACGAGTCACAATTTTACCAACAGGGTTTTCATCAAAAAAGGACATCGGAAAACGAGAGGTTCGTAGAGTGATCTCATCATATACAGTGGCTAAGGCCTGGGTTAGAACCTTAGTTAAATGCACTCTAAAGTAAAGAGTAAAAATAAACCCCAAAACCGTTACTGTAAAAAGAATTTCTAGAAATTGCTGATTTGAAAGTGAAGACCAAAACAGAGATTGAGCCTTACATTCTGAGCCCTTACAAAAATGATCAATCCATTTTCCAATGATCATTGAATTTGAAAGAGTTAAAAACCTACCCAGTATTCCCAATGCGATAAGAATTGTCAGCCTTTTAGAAAAGGGCTTTAAGGCCATTTTTGCCGTAGCAAAAGAACTTGTATTAAACTTTTCTGTAATTGCAGAATCTAAGGTTTCGGCCTTGAGTGTTGCATCAGGTGTTTTCATGAAAGAACCTCGGCTGTAACCTGTTGTTTATGGGCAATGGATTGCGCAAATTTTTGAAAAGAGATAGAATTCTTCATCA
>DAIRER010000538.1:0-1533 GCA_036795495.1 Pseudobdellovibrionaceae bacterium
TGAAAAAAGAAAAAACTTAAGAAGTCATCAGCCGGTCTTAAAACAAATTCCACCCAGCTTGCCAAATCACGAGCCAACAGTAGCGACAAAAATTAAATCAGAAATATTATTTAAACTCGGTGAGCAAAAAAAGATCACTCAACAAATTGATTTAGAATTTTTTGTTCATCAAGGACGTTTTACATCCGAAGGATTGATTTTAGAGTTTCCCAGGGGTTCGAAAACAGGTTCTGAATACGATTACGTGTTTGTAAACGTTACGGATCCTTCAATTAAGAAATATTATATTATTAAGCCCAAGGACTTTATCTTAAACCCAAAAGGTAAAAAACTGAATGGAGTCCCTCAGCTTATTGAAATTCAGGGTGAAATAGAAATTCAGGATTTAGTAAATGAAAAAAAGGGAGTGTATCGAGCGCTCATTACTAAGGCTCAATTTCCAATTGATTTAAATTCGCTATTGGTTCGTGGAGAGTTGCCGAAGTTTGACAGTACGGATCCTGGTGATTCCAATTCAAACATACATGCTCAAATTGTTGGGGGCCAGTATGAAGGAAAACGGATTTTAATGTCGAATAACAGTCTTGTATTTTTAAATGCAGGCCTCGCGGAGGGTGTTGAAGTTGGTCAAGGGCTCAATGTCTATTCAAATATACTGTCTAGAAATAAAAATTCTTTAGAAGTACAAAATCACAAAAGAATAGCTCTTTTAAAAGTTGTGCATGTGGCCCAAAATTATTCAACGGCCTATGTTTTAGATAATAAAGAAGAAATTATGTTTGGAGATATTGTAGGAACGCCCAATGATCAACCTTTAGATATTGATAAAATTAGTCCGTTAGTGGGGGAAGGTTTTTTTAAAAAAAGCTCATCCGAGGTTGACTCAGAGGCTGACTCAGAGGTTGAGACCACAGATGAGTCTGACGTTGATTCAGATGACGATTCCGATGCTGATTCCGATACTGCCGATGCAGATTCTGCCGATTCCGAATCAGAAGAAGAATCTGAGGACGAGGATTCAGGTGACGAAATAGCCAGTGCCAAAAGTTCTAACAGTTCTGAAGAGGCAGGTGTTGATTCCGAGGATGAATCAGATGAAGAATCATCATCCGATGACGAAATTGAACTTTAGATCGAAAGACGGACGCGCGGATATCAAAGTGCATTTAATTCTGTAAGAACTGAGTTTGCTTTTTGCAGTTCGTTTCAATCTATGAACTTACACACAGTTTTTCTTTTTTTTCAAAGTCAGGGATTGTTGATTCATCTCTTCCCTTTTTTTCTAAGGGGATTGGTTTATGTTTATAAACATAAATGCAATAATGATTCTATTGAGGATGCTTTTTTTGAGTACCTTCGAATTCATAACCCTCAAGTATACAACTTAGTCCTTCGGTCTACCGATAAACTAAAACTCATAAATGATCAAAGAGAGAGGCTCCTTTCTAAGGGTGTTTTTACGGTCCTATGGGGCGAGTCCCTCTATCCAAAAGATTTTTATGCTCTATCGGATGCCCCTTTGATATTTTCAGT
>DAIRER010000076.1:0-7773 GCA_036795495.1 Pseudobdellovibrionaceae bacterium
GGCCTATGTTGAACGGGTGCGCGGCTTTCTTTATTACCTACAAAACTAGCTATAGACCAATCCCCTATCCTGTTGTTATGATTTCACAAATTCTTTGATCGACGAGGTGTTTGTGATAAAAAAAATACTTGTTTTTTTTCTGGGTCTTTTTTTTCTTGGGTCCGTCTCTGTTTTTGCAATTTTATATTCTGTGAAAAAAAGTCTACCTCAACTTGTGACCATTCAAGACTACGAACCCTTGATGGTGACAGAGGTTTTTGATCGAAATAAAAAAAAAATTGGTGAGTTTGCTCGCGAAAGAAGAACCCTTGTACCTTTTGAAAAGATCCCTAAAAAGTTAATTCAGGCATTTATGGCCGCAGAGGATGATCAATTTTTTGAACATTCAGGTGTGAATTACCAATCCATATTAAGGGCCACCTTGGCCAATATGCGTGCGGGTCGTTCTGTTCAGGGGGGGTCAACCATTACGCAGCAGGTGGCAAAAACCCTGATGTTGTCTTCAGAAAAAACATTCACTCGAAAGTTAAAAGATATTTTACTGGCCATTGAGATGGAAAAAAATCTTTCGAAAGAAGACATTCTTTATTTGTATTTAAACCAAATCTATTTTGGTCAGAGCGCCTATGGAATTGAGTTGGCTGCTCAAACTTATTATCGTAAAACAGTTAAGGATTTATCTCTTTCTGAAATGGCTATACTTGCAGGTTTGCCACAGGCTCCAAGCCGTTACAGTCCCATTAAATCACCGAAAAAAGCAAAAGAGCGTCAGCATTATGTTTTGCGACGGATGGTGGACGTAAAATACATCACTCAAGAAGAGGCAGATAAGGCATTGCAAGAGCCAGTTACGGTTTATGTACGAGAGAAATTTGAAGAAATTGCTCCATTTTATTTAGAGACCATTCGACAACTTCTTGTTGAAAAGCTGGGTGAAGAAACCTTATTAGATAAAGGATTATCTATCTATACAGGTTTAGATATTGAGAGCCAAAAGGCAGCGCAGGCAAGTGTTCGACAAGGCCTTAGAGATTTAGACAAAAGACAAGGGTATAGAGGAGTTTTAAAAAATTTAGCGGATCAAGAAGAAATTTTAAATTTTCTATCTGTTGAAAAAGAGCGCATTATTAGTGAATCAACGGATCAAAGAATTATTCTACCCAATGGAGAGTTTGCTCCGCTCATTATGGGAGAAACCGTTGTTCAAAAAACATTTCCGTCGTTTTTAAAAACAGAAATGATTGTCAAAGCCATTGTTTCAGAAGTGAACGATGAGCTGGGTTTGGTTCAAGTTCTTTTGCCAGATTATCAAGGAATTATTGATTTAGAAACGATGAGTTGGGCACGAAAGCCCAATAAAGATATACGTTGGGATCTTGATAAAGTCATAAAACCAAGTTTGGTTCTTAAAAAAGGGGACGTCATTGAAGTTCGACTGACAAAAAATCAATATTTACCCTCAGCTCGATTGCAGAGTCTTTTTAATAAAAAGACTAAAAATAAGTTAAACAAGCCGGTTTCGACAGAAGGGGTTCCTAAGTTTGATGGCTTTGCTCAAGTCGATTTAGAGCAAGAGCCTATTGCCGAAGGCGCATTAATTTCTTTTGATACACAAACTCAAGACATTATATCCATGGTGGGAGGTAAAAATTTTGAATTGAGTGAGTTTAACCGAGCCATTCAAGCCCCTCGACAAACGGGATCTGCATTCAAAACTATTGTTTATGCGGCAGCTTTAGATAAGGGATATAATCCCTCAACATCTATTATGGATGCCCCCCTTGTTTTTGATGAAGTCAAGAGTGACAACCCGGGGGATGATGAGGGTCAAGAAGAACAAAAGACTTGGAAACCAAAGAATCACTCTAAAAGTTTTGGAGGAGATATCACATTTAGAAATGCCTTGGTTCAATCCTTAAATGTTCCTACGGTAAAAGTTATGGAATCTATTGGAGTGAACTGGGTGCTGGAATATGCGCAGAGATTGGGAATTTTTAGCTCTTTAAACCGTGATTTTACTTTGGCACTTGGGTCAAGTAGCGTGACTCTATATGAGATGACAAAAGTGTTTTCACACTTTTCTCGGTTAGGAAAACGAATTCGACCTGTTCTTGTGCGTAAAGTAAATGATCGATTTGGAAAAGAGATAATTCAAGAACTTTCTTTAGATGCTCGTTATGAAAAAGATATGATTGAATATGAAAGAGATATTGAAGAAAAAAGATTGGCATATTTGAATTTATTGTTAAGCACTCAAACAAATGGCGAAAGCAAAACAGAAACTGAAATTTCAAGTCCGTTTCCTCGCTCCACAAAAATTGAAGACCTTCCAAAAATTTACTTTCAAAATGCAGATCAATTGATTAAGCCTTCGACGGCTTTTATTATGACAAGTTTGTTAAAGGGTGTTGTTGAAGATCCCCATGGAACAGGCGCGCGAGCAAGATCTTTAGGGCGAGAGGTCGCCGGTAAAACAGGGACAACCAGCAATTATTTTGATGCCTGGTTTATTGGTTACACTCCCCAAATTACTACGGGTGTTTGGGTTGGATTTGATCAAGAAAAAAGTCTTGGCAAGGGCGAGGTCGGAGGGCGTGCCGCATTACCTATTTGGGTTGAATTTATGAAAGTCGCTCACTCCAACTTACCTTTGATGACTTTTCAAACGCCCGAGGGAATTGTTTATGCAAATATAGATACGGATACAGGGAAAATTGCATCAGATAAAAGTACCAATGTCATTCGTCAACCCTTTGAAGAAGGCACGGAGCCACAATTCAATAGCGATAAAACTCAAGAAACAGAAGATTTTTTAAAGCAGGATTTTGATAATGAATGATATTCATCTTTGGGGGGTAAAGCAAAACAACCTAAAGAATATAGAAGTTAAAGTTCCCTTGGGATCCTTTACCGTCGTCTGCGGGCCTAGTGGATCGGGAAAAAGTTCATTAGCTTTTGAAACAATTTTTGCCGAAGGGCAACGGCGGTTTATTGAAAGTATGTCGAATTATGCCCGCCAGTTTTTAAATAAAGCTCCCAAACCTGATATCGAAGGAATCGAAAATATTCCTCCAGCAATAGCCATTGAACAAAAAAACTCTATTCGAAATTCTCGATCTACTGTGGGGACAACCACAGAAGTTTCTGATTACCTTCGTTTGTTGTTTGAAAAAATTGGCATAGCCCATTGTCCAACACACCACCTTCCCATAAAAAAAACTTCAATATCAGATTCTGCGGCACTGGCTATAGAACAACATAAAGGAAAAAGAGCCTATCTTTTAATTTTTGTTGATAAAAAAAATAGAATGCTGGATGGAACAAAACTGATTGCCCAGCTTTTACAAGAAGGGTTTAGTCGTATATTTGTTCCCAACGAAAAGTTTGGAGAGATTTTTGAGCTTCAAGAAAAGTCAAAAAATTTAACTGCTGTAAGTAAAGAAAGTTTTTATATTGTCATTGATCGATTTTCTTTAAATTCAGAAGATCAAGGAAGAATTATAGATTCTTTACGAGTGGGATTAAATACTTTTCAAAAGTATCAAAAAAATGTTGAACCCTTTCGTCGAGCCTTATTGTTGACTACAGATGGGGATTATTTTTATGTCTCTGATGAATCTTGTTGTCACTTATGTGGTTATACTCCACCAGTATTTAATTCTAAATATTTTAGTTTTAATAGCCCCATTGGAGCTTGTCCTACCTGTAAGGGTTTTGGAAATATTTTAGATATCGATGAAAAAAAAGTAGTACCCAATCCTAATTTGTCCATTTCAGAAGGAGCTCTTCAGCCCTTCACAATGCCAAGTGCAAGTTCAGACCGAAAACAGCTTATGGCGTATTGCAAGAAAGCTAACATTGATACTCAGGTCGCCTGGAAGGATTTGCCGCCTTTAGAGCGAGAGACTTTATGGAAAGGGAATAAAGATTTTTTTGGAGTTCGTGGGTTGTTTGAGTATTTGGATCAATTAAAATACAAGATGCATGTTCGTGTTTTTATTTCAAGATACCGCAGCGGTTTTTTATGTCCAGATTGTCAGGGGACTCGCCTTAGAAAAGATATAAATAATGTAAAAATAAATAGTAAAAACTATAATGAATTAAATGTTCTAACAATTGAAGATCTATATAAGTTTTTTAAAGAAGTGAATTTGAGTGATGCCGATAAAGAACTATCCCTAGAAATTTACAATCAGTTGCTCTCTCGATTGGATTTTTTACTTAGGGTGGGCGTTCACTATATAACACTCAGTCGAGAAACAAGAACTCTTTCTGGTGGAGAATTTCAAAGATTAGTTTTAGCTAAACAATTGGGTATGGGGCTTTCTCAAACCCTTTATGTTCTTGATGAACCTACGATTGGGCTACATCCAAGAGACAATGATCGATTGATTTCTGTATTAAAAGAGTTAAAAAATTTGGGCAATACTTTACTACTGGTTGAGCATGATCGAGATGTCATTATAGAAAGTGATTACGTGATTGAAATGGGCCCGGGTTCGGGGGCCCTTGGTGGTGAAGTTATGTTTTCTGGTCCAAAGAAGGACTTTTTAGCCTCTAAGGAATCATTAACTGCATCCTATTTAAACTCTAAAAAGTCGAACATTGAAATTCGAGAACCTCGAGCTGTAGATATTTTAAATTACAAATACAAATTAACACTTAGAGGCGCGATCGGGCATAACCTGAAAGGGTTTGAGGTCCATTTTCCTTTAAATCGTTTAATTGTTGTTACAGGAGTGAGTGGCTCTGGAAAATCCACATTGGTAACCAAAACACTTTATCCCGCCCTGTCCAGAGCTTTAGATCTTGAATATCTTGAATCGGCCCCCTACAGTTCAATTGAAGGTTCTGAGAATTTAAAAAATGTAGTGATGATTGATCAAAGTGCGGTTGGAAAAACGGCGCGAAGCTCGCCCATTAGTTATATGAAAGCCTTTGATGCAATTCGTAATTTGTTTGCCAGTGTGTTTGAGTCAAAGGCCAGGGGTTATAAGCCAGGGACATTTAGTTTAAATGTTGATGGAGGGAGATGTCCTGATTGCAAGGGGACTGGTTACGAAGAAATTGACATGATGTTTATGGATAACGTTTTGATCACTTGTGAAACCTGTGATGGCAAAAAATATTTACCAGAAATTTTAGAAATTAAATTTAAAGAAAAAAACATTCATGAAATTTTAAATATGACGGTCGGCGAAGCTATGCTTTTTTTTGCAGCTTACCCAAACATTTGGCGTCCTTTAAGTCTTCTGAAAGAAGTGGGTTTAGATTATTTACAAATTGGACAAACGGCATCTTCTTTAAGTGGCGGTGAGTCTCAAAGATTAAAAATTGCAAAAGAACTTAATTCTACACAACAAAAAACAACGCTTTATATTTTAGATGAACCAACAACGGGTTTACACTTTAGGGAAATAGATTTACTGATGAAGGTGCTTCATCGGCTGATAGAAAGTGGAAATAGTGTTATTGTGATTGAACACAATTTGGATGTAATTCGTGGGGCTGACTATGTTATTGACATGGGGCCTGAAGCCGGAGCAAAAGGTGGTGAGATTGTTGTTCAGGGTACACCCAAAGTGGTGATGAACTGTCAAAATAGTTTAACGGGTAAATATTTAAATCAAATGTAGGAGTTGATCTAAGTAGCGCTCAACAGTTGAAGGTAAAGCTCAAATGAAAATAGAACTTAAAAGAATTTCCCCAGAGATTTTTAAACATAAAAAATTACTTTATATTGTCGCTATTACGGGTGTGATTCACGGCATTGTATATAGTCGATTGGCTTTTATTGTAAAAGACTTAACAGATCAACTTTCACAAATTAAAGGTGTAGATACACTTTTTTTGGAGGAGTTATACAAAATTTCAGCAATAGGTTTAAGTTTAGCTGTTATTGCGGGGATTACTCGCTATTTTCATAATTATTTTATGAATAATGTCGGGGATCTTGTTGCTCAATCCTTACGAGAACAACTTCAATCTCGATTTATGAAATTAAGTCTTACTTTTCATAATCAATATGCCGCTGGTTCTGGAGGTCTTTTAAGTCGTGTTTTGAGTGATGTTCATAAGATTCAAGAAGGCTTAAGGATGGTTGCTGATATCTTTATTTATCCAACGATGCTTGTTTTTTTAATTGGAAATCTTTTTTATTTGGATTGGCGGTTGGCCTCTTTTGTGCTTTTGGCCCTTCCTCTGATTGGTTTAATTATAAAAAATCTGTCTAGAAGTTTAAGAAAATATGCGCCCCTCGCTCAAGAGGATCTAGAAAAAATGTCGGCGACAATTAAAGAAAGTATAGATGGTATCCGTGTAATACAGAGTTTTAATTTAAATGATTTTTTGGAAAATAAATTACGTAAAATTGGACAAGCTTATTATGAATCTAGAAAAAAAATTAATTCGAGATTAGAGCTCTCAGGTCCTGTTACTGAGTTGATTGCTACAATATTGTTTTTTTCAATTGTTATTTATACGGGAGTGCAAATCTCAAAAGGAGAGGCTACAGTTGGAACCTTTTTGGGCTTTTTGACCTCTTTATTGATGGCTGGTCAGCCTATAAAGAAATTTCAAGATAGTTTTGTACGTTTGCAACAAGTGATTGTTTCTATTGATCGAATCTATGCCATTATTGATTCAATGGCTGTAGTGAATGAAAATCCTCAACACTTAGAATTTCCACAGGATTGGAAAAAAATAATTTATAAAAATGTTCATTTTTCTTTTGGACAAGAGCAGGTTCTAAAGGACCTTAACTTTGAAATAAATAAGGGACAAGTTGTTGCCTTAGTCGGCGAAAGTGGAAGTGGTAAATCAACAATAGTTAATCTTTTAGAGCGCTTTTTTGATCCAGATTCTGGGCAAATTTCAATCGACTCTACTCCCATTCAGGAGTTTTCTTTAAAAGATCTTAGAAATCATATAGCTTTGGTTTCGCAGGATGTTTTTTTATTTAGTGATAGCATTTCAAACAATATTCAATCGGGAAATTTTAATCGTCAGTCGCTAGATGTTCCCCAGGTTTCTAAGTTAGCCCATGCAGAGAATTTTATTTTAAAAATGCCAGAAAAGTACCAGAGTCAGGTGGGTGATCGTGGAAATCTTTTATCTGGTGGAGAAAAGCAAAGAATAAGCATTGCTCGAGCCTTCTTTAAAAATGCGCCGATTTTGATATTGGATGAGGCGACAAGCGCCTTAGACTCTGCCAGCGAGGTTGAGGTTCAAGCAGGCTTAGACACGCTCATGGAGGGGCGTACTGTGATTGTAGTTGCCCATCGTCTTTCAACCATTCAACGAGCCGATAAAATTATTGTTCTTAAGAAAGGACAAATTGTTGAGGTGGGTAATCACGCCGAATTGCTTTCTAAAAAGGGAGAGTATTCTAGATTTTATAATTTACAGGGTTAGTTTTTATATACTCGTGTCTTTAATAAACCTCTTCAAAGAGATCTAATTAAGAAAGTAGTTTTCTAAAAATTAAAGCTAGTTAATTCTAATATAAAAATTTCTAAAATAGAACAAATTCGTGAATATTTGGGTATTTGTGATAAGTGTATTTTTTATAAAGGAGGTCTAAAATGAAATTTTTTGCTTTAATTGCATCATTGTCCATAGTCAGTTTATCTCAAGCTGGCGTAGAGGAGTATGTATATGAAAACATCACTCGACGAACTGGGGGTCAGGAAATTAATCAACCTATGGTTGGAGCTTCTAAACAAATATTAATAACTTTAAAGGCTGAAAAGTTTCCTATCGTTATTCATGATA
>DAIRER010000077.1:0-7755 GCA_036795495.1 Pseudobdellovibrionaceae bacterium
TTATTCCTGAGGTAGAAGAAGTTATCTCCTTCGATAATAAGCCTCAGCCATATTAAGCTGAATTGAACTTGTCCACTTATTCTGAGGAAAAATCCATAGATAATTGTCATAGGCTTCAGCGGCTGCTATTAAATCTTCTCTACGTTTTGTTTTTAACCCCATTTGATGAATCTGAGTTGCAACATCTCTTAAAATGGGTTCATAGGGATTAATATCAAACTTAGTACTCTTTTTTACTTTTTCTTCAGAAGAAAGGGACCACAGAATTTGCGATACTTCCTTTGAAAACCAAAGTGGAAGTAATCCAACATTTATTTTTTTAACGTTAATATAATACTTTTCTAGGGCGTCCTTTTTTTCAACTAAATCATCACTTAATCTAAAAAGCTCTAAGTAGGCGTCTGAAGCTTCTTTATGACGCTCTTTAATTTCCATTCGTTGTCCAAATCGGTTCAAAATTCTTCGAAATGAAGATTTATCTGGTGAACTTTTCTCAAAAAATAGAATCGGATTTAGAACATCTGGTATTTCACTCAATTCTTGAGTTGTAAGCTCCGAATAGGGCCAAATCATGGCAACCAAAGTTTCTTCTTGTAAATTAGAATTTTCCGAATTTTTTTCTAATGAATTTGGATTTAATTGAATCAACTCCAAAACCTTTCTATAATTTTGAAAGGCCTCAAAAAATTTACCTAAATAATTTAGACACCAGCCATTTTTATAAAGGGCTCTTTGGGATTCTTCTGAATTAGGATTGATTTGGATTAATTTTTTATATTGTTCTGCTGCAAATTCAAAATCTTTTTTGTCAAAGAAAATATTACCAATTTCTAAATGTGATTTTAAACCATATTTACTCATGGGATACTTAAGTGTTATTTTTTTATAAATGGTTATGGCTTCATCTGGAGAGCCCTGGTGAGAGATTATTTGTGCCATCGTGAATAAAACTTTGTCTAATTCTGAATAGGTTGGATATCGTTCTTCAATGAGTTTAAAGGTTTCAATAGCCTCGCTACGCACCCTTTTTTCAGAGGTAAAATCAAGTTCAGACTCTGGTGTCCCGGGCTGACTTTCTTTTTTTAAAACAGTCATGATTCTAGCTTTATCTACTAAAAGCTCTGCTAACATATAATACAAATCAGGTAGAAATCCAATTTCAATTGCCGTACGAATTTTATTTTTTGTAATATCAATTGAAGAATTAATCCGACTTAAATCGGACTCAAGTTTTTCTACTATTTTACTATCAGTAGACTTGTTAGCATTTGCTGTATTGGGCTTTTTAGATGTTTTAATTTTTTTAGAATTTTCTTTCGATTTCTTTTTGTTTTGCGAATTCTTTTCCACTTTGGACAATTCGTTTGTTTTTGAAGCAAATGTGGACTGAGCGGCTAGTTGGGTGCTCAAAAATAGTAATGAAAATATTCTTAAATAATTTTTCATTTTTTTATCTCCGAAATCTTACATCGATCTTCTAAAAGGACCCGATACTTTGGAAGTTCGTCCCACCAAGCCTCATCTGTTATCGGCCAATAGAGTTTATCGATAGCAAAACGTTCAACAAATTCAGTCTTATAACTGCGGTTTTCAAAAGTTTGCTGAAGTCTAAACTTATCTAAATTAACAATATAATCTAAAATTTTCATTTGTTCTGATACTTCCAATACATGTTCAGCTTTTTTTTCTAAATCGGTCACAATTCGTCTATTGATTCGCCCTCGCAGTTCATTGCTATAAGTCACAGATAATGTATTTAACAATTTACCAGTCGTTGAACCCAAAGATTGCTCAATGATGATTTTTTGTTTTTCTTGAGTGATCTCATTAACTAAATTTGCAAGACTCAACAAACGAGGCTGTAAAAGAACCATTCTCATTAAATCAACCTGTTCGTTTAAAGGTTTTCGACTTTTTAGGTGCTCATGAATGGATTTAAATCGAATATTAAACACCTTTGATGTATCTGTGGCTGATTCATAATGACAAAGATCTCTATATATTAATAATGATAATATATACTGCTCTGGACTTACAGAAACTTTAAAAAATGGAGTTTTTAATGACTCCAGCATACCTAAAGCTAATGAAAAATCTTTTAAATAATATTGAATCCAAGCTCTTTCTAAAATAGTTCGTCCAAAATCACGATCCGCAGAGTTAAAGTTTTTATATATTTCCTCAGCTTCGCTAAACTGCTTAAGCTCAAATAATATTCTCGCTTTTTGTAACTTAACGGAATGAGCGAGAATTGGATACTTTTCTACTGGAATAATCAATTGATTTAGCGCATTTAAACTTTCATTGATTTTACCTTCTTTAATAAGATAAATTGCATTAAAAAATTGAATTCTCAATCCCCAATACGAGTGAGATGGAATTTCAGCTGCAGATTTTTGAGCCCATTGTTTTTTTCCTTTTTTTAGATTATCCAATGCAATAAAATAATTCACCATTGGATTTAATTGCTCAGGTATTTCTTTAAATGAACCTGTATTTATAATTCGAGATAATTCTTCTTCATCTTGTGGAAAGCGAGAGTTGTCCTCACTTAAAAACAATAAGGCTTGCATTGCTGGCATTGAACTGGGTGAGGATTTTATAATGTGCATAAAACTTACAAAAGAGCACCCAGAATAATTTAATTTTCTACACAGAGAACCTAAAGCTAAGTAGGTTTCCAACCTCTGAAATTGGGATTTACTTTTATTTATCTGTCCTTCAATGATTTTAAAACCCTCTTTAAAATCTTCTTCCTTTATCGACTTTTCGATTAATGTCCAAAATCCCTCATCCGCTGGCAAGTAACGCCAATCTTTTAGTTTCACAAAGGACTGAGCAAAGGATATCTGAGTAAATACAATAATTAATATAAATATGAATTTCATGAAATGATTATCTGATGAGCTATGTCCATTGTGAATAGGATCCAACTAAAATGTTTAAATTAAGACAATTGTCTTGAATATTGAACCAACTAGATCCAACTAAAGTTGGGGGCGTGTTTTATTTATTTGATCCTAAAGCTAATATTAAAGACAATAACAGCAACAAGGATTTTTTATTTGAATCATTTTATTAGATTTTTCATACTTTTACTTACTTTATCACCCGTAATACTCACGGCCCAAGATTCAGCGCCGACATTAAAGGGGAAAGTCAATTTAGAGGACATCAATATCCAAGGACAATCAAATTCTGATCAAGGACTCTTTAACAATAGAGATCGTATGAATTTAGACTCACGTATAAAAATGAAATCAGACTTTAGGCAAGAAATCCTTGAAAATCTTCCAGAAAACTATGAACCCCTACAACTAGCGCCCTAGTGCTTTAGGGAATTTCAATAAGTCCTAAAATAGATTTTCTGTCAGTTCTAAATATTTTATCATCTAAACCAAAATCGTTATCATTTATCACAGCTAAATGTTTGTCATCAACCCAAGCCAAACCCTCAATTTTTTCAGCAAAGTCATACCCTGTAAGAGTTAAATCAACAGATTCTGTTTTTTGCACTTTTTGAAAAGCAGCGTTAAATTCATTTTCAGTCAACATTTCAGGTTCAATTTTATTTTTTTGTTGTGACTTCGAGATTGTTAAAATATTTTTGTTTTTTAAATCAAATTTATAAATCTTTTTAAAACCTTTTTCCCCGACCTTACCATCCTGCTCTAGGACATAAAACAAACCTTGTGGTGAAACAGTCATATCTCCAATTTTATGTTTTGGATTTTCTAATTCATAAAAATATTCACCAATAGGTAGTTCTGATTTTAAATCTAAAACCAAAATACGAACAATTTTAGAATTTTTTATATTTTTTAAACCCAAAGAGCTCTGAAGCATTATAAAAAGTTTTCCATCATGGATGGTTATGGCCTCAAAACCCCGATTCGACTCTCTAAAGCGATAAACCTCAGGCAGTGTTTCAGAAATATAATTTTTTCCATATTTCTTTTGTAGCGACTTTAACTCCTTAGTTGCAAGTGTCCCTTTGGGAATCCATTTTTTTAAAAGCTCCCCCTGGCTATTAAATTTTAAAATTGCTGGTAAGTATTCATCGCCCATCCAATAAAAACCACGCGAATCCAGTGTTAATGCCTCAACATCAATCCCATTTAAATCTGCTGGAAGTCTATTTTGATTTAAATCTACTGCGACCTCTTCACCTAATCCCGGTCGATTTGGAAGCCCCGTCAATGATTTTCCGAATTTATCTTTTAATACAATTTCTTCAATAATTTCGAATTGTTGGTTTTTGAGTTTTATTTTTAAAATTCTTGGAGCATAGTCCGGCATCCAAAAGGGACGCAGTTCTTGACTGATCCATCCATTGGGACCACGATCCGTATGTGTAAAAAATTCTAAACTAGAATCTGACTTTGAATTGGGACTTAAAATCAAACCAGAGAATCCTCCCATCAGAATTTTTTGTCCTTGAACTTCTTGAATCAATGGAACAGGCTCTAGAGTAAATAATTTTATTTGCTTTTCATTTTTTACCTCGGCACTACGGCAAGCCAATAAAAATAAAAAAATCACCATTAAGTATATTTTTGTAATAATAAATAGAACCTTCATCTTAACTTTCCTTTTCCAGAATTAATAATGTTAACCTAAGTCCCCCATGCAATACAGGATATCGCTGTTGAAGGGGATACCTTAAAGAAAGAGCCGTGTCCAATTCAAATTTTGGACTTAAAAATGCAATTTTATTTGGCTTAAAAACTTTATCAAAATGAAGTAACATCTCATTAAAAGTATTCGTGATCTTTAAACGTTCTCCATAGGGGGGATTTACAACAACCCATTGAATTTTATTTTCAAATGTTTCCGCTTTTAAATTAAAAACATCAACACATTCAAACGTTGCATCAATGTCTGAATTTAAGCCTAAACTCTTTAAAGATTCTAACCAATTTTTTTGAGCAATTTCAACAATTCGTTGCAAAATATCAAATCCAAAATATTTTTTAAAAACAATTGCGTTCGAATCTCTACATTTTTTATAATAGGACTCTGTTAATAAAATCTTTGGACAATTCGTAAATTTTTGAAAAGCAAATTTACGAGAAAAATTTGGGCTATATAATAACAACGCTTCAGTTAAAAACGTAGCAGATCCACACATAGGATCAATCAGTTGAATATTCTGAAGTGATCCTAAAGGAATACCCTCTATACATTTTCTTAAAACCCAGCTCGCCAGGGTTTCTCTAAGTGGAGCTTCGCCTTTAAGGACAGAGAGTCCCCTTTTGTGTAAGTGCTCCCCACTTGTATCAATACTGACCTGACAGAAATCATTTTCGAATCGTATATATATTACTTGAGAGTTTTCAGAACTAGTCAAAATCTCACTTGATAGTTTGTTCTTAAGATGTTTCATTACAAATTCTTCAATTCGTTTTTTATGATAAATTTTTGAAGAATGAGAGCTCACATCCACTGAAATTGAAGCCTTTTTAAAATACTCACCCCAAGAAATACGATTTAAATGTTTTTCAAAATCAGCATTGGAAGTGGCTTTAAATTTTGCAACCCTTAATAAAACACGATTGGCTATCTTTAGGTAGTAATTGAGCTGTAATCCGATCTCATACTCACAAGAAAACTCAAGCCCACCTTCAATTTTTATAAACTCTGGAAAAGGCTGAATTTGAGATTCACCTTTTTTATTTAATAATAAATGCCAAACTTCTTTGATTTCATTTTTTAAATCATTTTCTAAGCCTAGACCACAGGAAACAAAGAACTCTCTCATCCTAAAGACTCTTAGTTGAAGGGCTAAGAGGGATTATGAATTTTTTTTCAAAATACACCAATAAACTCCAAGAAATAAGTAGAAAAAATGGTCCCATCAATAGTGCATTTTGTAAACCAAAATAGTCTGTAAGATATCCTACTCCTAAGTGCATCACAACAACACTGATCGACTGCAAAGCCATTGCTGTACTTAAAGAAGTATCAAAATGCTCTCCAAAAACTTGTGATAAATAGGCTATAAACAGTGGATAAAATGGAGCCATTGTAAACCCTGAAAGAATAAAAAATTTTGGATCAAAATATATTCCCCCAAGGAGAATTAAAAATGTTAACCCCAAGGAGGTTGTTAATATGGATTTTAATGAACCCGTAAAGTCTTTAAATACAAAAAATAGACGGCCCATAAGAAGGGCTACAAAGAAAAAAGTCACATAAAGGCTCGCCTGAGCTGATTCAAAATTGTATTTACGCACTAAAAATAAAGACAGTCGGGTTGAGACCATCAATTCTGTTAATACATAGCCCCCCAAACATAATCCCAAAATAATGTACTTTGCAGAAAAACCCTTTTCTTTTGATGGATTCGAGTTTGAAACACTATCTTGGCTTTTTACAAGTCGAATGGGTTGGGGATTTTTAAAGGTGTATAACACGGGAAGTAAACATAGGATCCCAGCAATCACAAAATTACTTTTCCATGAATAGGGGATTTCATAGAGAATCGCTACAATCAAAGGAGAAAACAAACTTGCAATTCCATATATTGCATGAAGCCCTGACAAAAGCTGTCTTCTTTTCTGAGGTTGCGGTACCCCAATAGTTACTAAGGAATTTTGGATCACACTAAGAAGCCCTATGCTTAAACCAAAAAATACAGCACAAAGCAGTAACAGCTCAAAAGAAGGGGCCACACTCATACCCAATAAACTTATTGCCATTATGACTAAACCCAACTGAAGAATAAATATTCGATGAAAATACTGTAATAAAAGTCCTGCTGAAAGACTGCCTACAAAACTCATAAAAGAGCTTGTTGCAAAAAACCACGCGCCTTTTCCATCAGAAACAGAAAAAGCATTTAAAATTTCGTTAAAAAGTGGGCCGCGCACATTATCTGCATAACCCATCGAAAAAAGTGAAAAAAAAGCAGCAAGAACTAAAGGCCATTGCGTCTTCAAAAAGACCTCTCTATTCTAAGTATTGTATCCCAATTTTATAGAGTTTCGGCTCCATTTCATTAACCCAAACAACTTTTCCGGCCAGAGGACCCACATTTCCTACCTGAATCTGCAAATGCTGATCCATCTCTGGTTTTTTTTCAGACATTAATACAAGGGCTACCCCAGTATAAGATTCATTTTGTATCAATGCCACATGCCCAGGATTAAATGTTTTATCTTGAGTTTCCAAATCTATTTTAGCAACGGCTAAAGGATCTGGAGAAAATCGAATATGTTGACGAATCATAAAGTTCTCCCTAAATCTAAGACCATAACTATACTATGGGAGTTTTTATGAATTCAACATTCAATCCATTGCGCGAGGTCCCAACATCTAGCAATTATAAGCCCGGAGATTATTTGGTTGTCATCGGTGAAATTTTTCAACGTGGTTATGCCAATGGCCTTATCGAACAAGCAAAAAAAGAAGGTTTAAATATTATTTACACCACAGTTGGACGAAGAGATAAAGAGGGTCAACTTCGAGCCCTGGAGCCACAGGAGATAACTGATCCGAAAAATTTAATAAATATCCCTTTGGAAGCAGGTTTTGATCTGGAAAAAAGTTCTACAGGTATTAGCCCCGTTGACCAAATTAAAGATGTTAAATTAAGCCAATGGGAGGCCGTCCAATTGAATTGGAATTCGATTGAAGAATCGAAACAATTAGCAACGATTCGTTTTCAAAAAAACCTGCATCAAGTTTTTTTAGAACTGGATCAACGTATCCCAAAGGATAAAAATATTCTTTTTGCGCACATCATGGCAGGAG
>DAIRER010000078.1:0-7750 GCA_036795495.1 Pseudobdellovibrionaceae bacterium
TTTAAAAGAAATTCAAGTGGAGTTGGTGTTTTTACCTCAACATAAGCCCTCGGCCTGGGACAGCCGTAAACATGTTGCGGACACTTTACATCAGCAATTAACTGAAAAGTTTAAACCAGTGTTGAAAGAAATTTAACGGCAGATAAATTTTAAGAAATAAACGCCGCAAACAATGGGATCAGCCCCTATACCATAGAAATCGTAAGGGTCTCAACGCAATCTATGTGTTTTACTGTAAGCTTTTCCACTCTTGAAACGCCGCCGGTCGAATTTTAAACCGAGCAATATTTCCGTCATGAAGGCTGATTATTTCTGTTTCTATTAACTTGAATAACTCTGCTGTGTCTGCTTTTGGAAAATTTTTAACTTCCATAAGTTTTTTAATTTTTTGTACCACTTGAGGTCCGGCAACTTTTTCCAAAATCACAGTGCGAATTATGTCTTTAATATCGTCCCGATATTTTTGTTTCAGAAGATGAGGTTCTCCCATGGATTGTTGGATTGCTGAATATCTTTGTGAGGAGCGCTTATAGGCCCACAAGTACAAGTCACGAAAGAGGCTTATATCATTTTTCTCATAAACTCCGAGAAGCGATTTGACGTAGGCCTCCTGGTCAACGTCCATAAAAGAAAGCGGGTTCAAATTCTTTTTGATTAAGGGAATATTGGCAACTAGGCGCGCCGTTCGTTTATTCACGTCCTGAAATGCTTGCATATAAGAGAGTTGTACCAATGAAAAAAAGGATTGTTCAAACGGATCTTCAATAAGGTTCAGCGTTTCAATGAAGAGTTGAAAACATTCTTTTAAGGTGTGGGGATTCTCGAGCGGTATGTAGTTCGTTCCACTGACACCAACTGCGATGTCTCGAATACGGCCCGAGGCACTGGGGTCTCCTAAAAGGTTTTCAGAAAGGAGTGCATGTATGCTGCGCACTTCTTGTGAGCTGATGGTCTTTTCCTCTGCCGATTCGACAATGTATTCGATGGCTTCTTTGTGGTTTAATATCATTTGCGCCTCGGATGCATCTTTTCCCGTAGCATTCTCACCGATTTCAATCAGTCGTTGGGTTTCCAAAAGAGAATAAGTATTTCCTTCGAGGCGGCTAGAATTCCACGACAAGTCGATCAGGACCCGATTCAAAATATTGCGTGTGTAAGTTCCCGCAGGACGTGTTTTTTTTTCAACGGCACCTATTTTGAAAAGTTCCGTGCGTTGATCTTCAGTCAAATAGTAAGTTCGATTCGGTTCATAGGATCGTAAAAACTTTTGGTTGTAGGCAACTGGGGGGCGACTTTGGAGAGATTGAGAGACATATTTCAGAAGGGTTTCGCTTTTCTGAGAAAGTGGAATATCTTTAAATAGTTTTGGAAGAGTTCCCCCTTTTTGGGTTAGAGCGGAAACGTATACACGCGCTCGAGTGGCCCCTTTCACCTCAAGTATCCCCCGATTTACGAGGCCAGTAAGCACTCGACGAATGGCCTTTCGATCTCCCTCATCTGAGTTCGAGAGCCCAGTGACGTGGGCTATGTCGTGGATGCCAATTTCCAATTTTTCTTTGAGAAGATTTAAAACCTGTTCCTCAATTTTAACTTTTTTCTTTGTTCCCATTGATTCTCCACTGGGAGTATTGGGACAAAATCAGTCCCAATACTCCCATATGGTGCATTATATCCATAAATCTGTCCCAATTTCAAGTATTGGGACAGATTTTGTCCCAATAAAAACTGGCCAGTCTGTTCAAGGGGTCTTAAAATGTAGAGAGTGATTACTCAAGATCCTTCATTTTAAGAGTTTCATTATAAATTTCACAGAGTTCGTTTTTATTAAGTTTCCGAGCCGTTCCGTCTTCAGTTTCTGCGGTTTCTTTAAGTAGAGCATAAAAGCCTTTTAGGTTTTTATTGTGTTCATTTGCATAAAGATATTGAGAAAGTAAAATAGATAGATGTGAATTGTCAGAATAAATCCGCTCAAAAAATAAATAATTTTTAAGAATATTTCGATCAATCATCGAGGCCAATTGATGAAATTCTTTTTGGTTTATATTTTTAGCATAGGGCCATCTAGACATTGTACATTTTTCCTCGGTGGCCATAGATTTTAGAGGCAAGAAATATGTTGAATGTATAAAAATTAGTAGAATCAATTTAATTGCAGTTTTCATGATTTAACTCCACTGAAAATCGATTTTCTGAATTGTAAGCTTGATAAATAACTTTATTTGATTTTTCTGCAAAATAATTTAAAATCCATGGGTCTTGAATGTAGACATTTGATACACATTTGTTTTTTAAAAGCTCTTCAATAAGTTTTGCTGTCTTGAATTGATTGTAACCACATAGCCCATAAGAATCTTGATTTTGAGTATATTTTTTCATTAGTTTACTCATGTCTAATTGACTACGCACCGTGTTTGTCCAATCTGAAATGACTTCTAAAGTTTTATCTTCCTTTTGAACCTGGTTTAGGTGAGCCATTGTTAATTTTATAATTGCTGCATTTTTTGGCAAATTTCTATGGCCAGCATACTCGCAGTATTCTTTAGAGGGTTTTTCTACCACGGATCGGTTCGGAGAAATTATTTTTTCACAATATTCACCTAGCATTTGTAACGTATTTAGGGGGTGATTATTTGTATCGTTATAGGGATATGAAATCTCAATATTATTGACGCCATTTTTTTGGACATAAGATTTAATGGCCTTTAAAACATCTCTTGTTACAGACTTTTCAGAAATAAAATGGCACTTTTCAAGTGAACCGAGCGCCAGTTCTTTTTCTGCCAGCCATTCGGGTGTGTCTTTAACTTTTCCGAGGTATAGAGCATTTTCATATATATTTCCACCATAACTATGCCCCGAGGCGATAGACCATAAATATTGAGATGAGTAATCACTAGAGATTGTTTTTGTATACAGTTTTTTAAATTCATCTGGATTAAAGAAAGAACTTTTTTTACATACATATTCACTGCTAGCGCAGGTGGTGAGGGGTGGAATTGCCCAATCATCATATCTTTTAAGTATCGGATAAAATGGATTTTCTTCGCTTTCCCATTTTTCAAGAGGGGGTAGGCTCACCTTGGAGCGATTTTGATTTAAAAGTGCAAGACTTTGAAGTTTGATATCTTGTATTTCGTCAAGAGCTTTTTTTGCCCAATCTTTTTCTTCACCATTTATAAGATTCTTAAGGTTTTGACCTGATGCCACTTTAACGGGCTTAACTCCATCAGTATCTTTTGTTCTGTTTTTTTGATCTTCCTTGTCCAGACATTGATTGGCTGGCCTTTTCCATGTAATATCATTTTCGCCAACAAGGGAAAGTTGTAAAAAATTTGATCTTGATTCTTTTGATTCCTCATCATCAAGAGGTTTAAATTGCTTTATTTTTTCAAGTTTGCTCTGGCAATCCGTATTGTTGGAAACGCAAGTATTTTCATTTTCATAGCTTGTTTTTGTCGAATTTTCATAAACTTCTTTTTTAATCCAACCTGAATCCCCTTTTTCATTTTTTACTAAAATCCAATCCGTCATTTCACAACCCAGCCCTTCGCCAATAATTGTAGCTTTTTGAGGGGGTTTTAACACAGCAACGGAGTCATAGGATTTAAATGAATTCCATCGTTTCTGTTCTCCCTCATTACCAGAACCATCTGCAAGGCAACTAGAGGGACCTCGGCTCAAGACAATTTCTGATTCAACACGCGTCACTTTGGTTAATTTTTCAGTCTCAGGGTTTGGTTCAGAATTCAGGACCTTCTTTTCAGGTTGGATTGGGTCTACCTTTTTTGGGAGCTCTTTTTTTGCAAGGGGCTTTGTGAAGTTTGTGGATTGTTTTTTATTATTGGAAGATTCAGGAGCTAAGCTGACTTGAGTTGTTATCGGAATAGAAGGAGTCAACAAGGGTTGATGAAAGGACTTTATTCCAGATTTTTCAATGATTTGGATATTTTGATTCACAAAAAATCCAAAATAGTTGGGTTTAGGCTTTCCACCAAGTTTTTTTGTCTCAAGAACTCGAAGTTCTGGTTTGCCCACATTGTAGAGAGTGGTGAGGACAGCAAGATCCTTGCTGATATCCATTCCGTTGGCTTTATAAATATCTTGAGTGTTTTTTATAATTGCTGCTGCATATTTAATTGCATCTTCTGGTTTCGTTAAGGACTGAGCCACTTCCGATTCTGTGCGTAGGGGTCGATTTTCAATTTTTGCGGCTAAAGCTTCAACATTGTAGGCTGTTGCCGTTTGAATTTGCCCCAATCCAAAAGAGAATGATGTTCCAAAAATTGTACCCGTTTTTGTAAGTTTTAATTTTACTAAGTATTCTTGAAGAGTATCAGAAATTTGGACATTTAGACTATTTTCGGCAAGAATGGCGCCGGCAATAGCTCTTGGATCCACATCGTAATCCCGAGCGGCTTTATCAATGACGGGCTTAAGCTTCCTGAGCAGGGCTAAAACCTCAGGCTTGGCTTGTTTAAATGAACCATCAGTATTTTTTAAATGACTGCAAAAAGAATCATATGCACAAATGTCTTTCCAGCTTTGAGCCCAAGAGACTGAACAAGACACTGAGCCCAAGACACTGAGCCCAAGACACTGAGTTACAATAGAAAAATAGAATATTTTCTTCATCTATTTAAAGAATAGGGTTTAAAATTACTTTTGAAAAGTGCCTTAACGTCTAGTTTTCTAAATTCTTAGATAAAATCAAAAGAGATTGAATCTAAGAATTGACCAAAGAATGTCTACAAAATTAAAAACATTTATACATTGTTTTGAAAATACAGAAAATGTGGATCTATTAATAAATTAAAGTTATAAGCTTGTTATACGTTATACTCCAATATTGAAAGGATCTTCGAGAAATGAAAAAAAAATTCATTTAGAGTTGTTGGTGATTCAGGTCCATTAATGATTTCTTGGTATGATGGACCCAAAGGATGCGCCGTGGAGTCTACTAATGGCAAAAAAACCAGACCCAATTTAAACAATGGTATTTATAACAAACAAATATTGTTGATTTTATCCGTTATATCAAATAATATTTAAACATTCGGTAAATAAAGGGGTCGCCTGCAATGAGTAATAAACTAGTTCTGCAAAAAATAATAGTCAATTGGGCCGAGTTTGCAAAATCGCAGAATCTAGAGGCAAAAAAAAGAAATAAAACAATGCTTCTTCGAAAAGATTTTGCGGCAGCTCTGGTTGGGGTTCGAAGATCAGGTAAGACAACAATTGCTATTCAGGCTATTTCCAGCCGTACAGAAAATTTTTTATATATTAACTTTGAAGATCCTTATTTTTCTGAATTTTTTGAATCCTCGATTTTAGAAGACTTGATAGAAGAGTATTTTAATTTATATAATAAAAAACCAGAGTATATCATTTTTGATGAAATTCATAATATCAAAAATTGGGAGCGTTGGGCCCGTAAGTTTATTGATCAAAAAAGTGCTTTTCTGATTCTTACGGGATCAAGCGCAAAAATGTTAAGCACTGAACTCAGCACCTCCTTAACGGGAAGAAACTTAACTTCTGAGGTGTGGCCGTTGACGTTCTCAGAGTATTTATTGTTTATAAAGGTAAAAAAAGAAAACTATAAAGCAGAATTTAATAACTTTATGAAGTGGGGTGGCTTTCCACGAATTGTACTTGAGGAAGATGAGAAATTAAGACTAGAGATTTTAAGACAGTACTACTCTGATGCGACTCTTAAAAATGTTGTTAAAAGAAACGAAATTCGAGATGTAAGAGCTTTGTTAGCTGTTTTTAACTATTATTTAGCTAATATATCGTCTTTGCACTCTTACAATAGTATTAAAAAAGCTTTTAACTTGAGCACTCATATACCCATAACCTACGCTCAAGCCCTGACGGAAGCCTTTCTTATGTTTGAGGTTAGTTTATATAGTAAAAATTTGAAAGTTCAAACACGTAATCCAAAAAAAATTTATGCAATTGATACGGGGTTTAGAAATGCCAATGCTATGAGTGGAAATGAGGATCGTGGGAAACTATTAGAAAATACAGTTTTTTTAGAACTAAAAAAAAGAGGAAAACAGTTGTATTATCATAAGGATAAATTTGAGTGTGACTTTGTTGTTACTGAAAACTATACACCCACAGAATTAATCCAAGTTACAGAATCAATGAAAGAACAAAAAACTAAAGAAAGAGAATTGGCGGGTCTTCGAGACGCAATGTCGCAATTTAAACTCTCAAAAGGTTTAATAATAACTTTGAATGAAGAGGGTATTTTAAAATTTCCAGAAGGTACAATAAAAGTTGTATCAGCTTGGAAATATTTTTTGCTGGAAAAGCTGGAGAGTTAAAACACAAGACGGCTTATGAAGATTGTAACTGGCAAGAATCCTGTTAGGTGGGTTTTAATGGAAAATAGCGATTTAAAAATTGATTTAGACCCTGGGTGTATTCTTTCGGAAAATCTTTTAAACCCTTAAGATGTTCTGCCTCTGGTAAGCTGACCTTTTCCCAAAGCAAATGTTCATGGCGATCAAAAACTTCATCAATGGAGTTGGCTGGGATCAATTGATCCTTCCAACCACGAATCGATAGAAGCGGAAAGCCCTGCGGAAATTGCTTAAGATGATCATGAGCCTGTTGATGTAAATAAGGATCCCAAAAGGCAATAAATAAAGGCAAAAAACTATATCTCAACAGAGTGTTTGAAATTCCAAACTGCACTTTGGCTAAATTCAATGCGGACTCAACCAATCGATTGGAAGGACCACTGTCGCAAATTAATGCTTTAATGTCTGAACAGGAGCGTTGAGCTAGAGCCTGAATTGTTGAAATTCCTAAGTTCGAAAAAGCAAAAACAATTTTATCGCCTGAAATTTCATTGAGCATATGTTCAATTTGATCCGCATAGATGTTTTTAATTCCCAAGGCCCCCTTCGAACTGATGGGAGAGTCTGGCAATTTTATTTTTTTTATTAAATCCATCGGATTTATATTTCCACCTTTAAGATTAAAAGCAAAAGCATCAAAGCCGAGGGAATTGACCAGCTCAATGTGTCGTCGTAGGGACTTTTTGTGTCCCATATAAAAGTGAACAAAAAACATAATTTCTTTATGTTTTTTGTTCTTTGATGGAAAAAGTTCTCCATCAAAATCGTAAGTATTTAATGCTGTTGATTGTTTTTTGTTGGCCAAAGCTCCGCCCAATGTTGAATGTTTTGAGTTTGTTCTGCCACATCCGAAAGGCTGGATTCTCGAACCATGGTTTGCTCCATCGCAGTTTCTGCTAAAGCTCGACCACAGGCTTCAACAATCGCTTCAGTATCAATGTTATGAAAATGATAAACCTCTGTAGGGCGCCCACACTTCGAGTGCTTACGGACAGCACAAGCAATTTGTTTTACGCCAACAACAGAGCCAATATTATCCAAGAGTCCTGGTTCACCATCATGAACACTGACGATAGGAACTCGTTTTCCTGAAATGGTGACAAGATCACTTCCCGAAATATCGCCCGTGCGCTTAATGTATAAATCGCTAAGGATTTGAAGATCAGTTTTTAAATACTGATAATCCTGCTCATGAGCTTGAATGCCTAAAAGTAAATCGGGAGATGTGACCACGATCACATTGGCATAGATTCCTTTTGTAAGCAAAAATTCTGAGGCTTTGATGGCCTCTGTTGTTAATGAGCCCATAGAGAAAATATGGATCACATTGTCACCTGGTTCATAACCAGCATATCCACGATAGTCGATTAAATAATAAG
>DAIRER010000079.1:0-7711 GCA_036795495.1 Pseudobdellovibrionaceae bacterium
CCCTTGATTTACAGCTAAAACTCCCCAATAGGGCGCCTCTGAACCAAAGCTTTTGAGCAAGGAAGGAGCATAAAATAAAACATAGCCAAGACGTCCACCGATCAAAATCCCTAAAGCCGAATAAAATATAAAATCACTAACCATTTCAGCGGTCATACCAGCTCTTTGCTTTGGAACTAACCACGTTAGCAAAAAATAGGCACAAAGAAATCCCATCATATAGGACATCCCATACCATCGAATACCAAACTCTCCAGAAATTCTAACTATAAATGGATCTAAATTATGAATCATGATTGAAATACTAATCCAAACATTTTTAGGATTCAACCCTAGAATTTAAAATTATTTAAACAATAAACTTGTTAAGCCTCAATTTTAATTACTTATAAGCTCGAACTACTTTTTTTCTTTTTAAGCAGGCTCATGTAGGCCACCTCTAAAAAATCATGACTGGATCCTGACGTTTCGCGAATTGCTTTTTGATATGCCTCAGTAATTAAAACCAAGGGAGCACCTATTGGAACCCCTAACACTTCATGTGCTTCCCAACTATGATCATTATAATTAAAATAAACACTTAACTCTTTCACAGGCTTTAAATTCATATCTACCAACGGAGTTCGATTTTCTGCTATCAATACAGGAGCAGAATCTGTCGCTTTAAGATTCAGCTGTGTGATTTTATTTTTTTTTATAGAGGCACCCGCACTCCAAAAAAATACTGATATAAATATAAAAACAAGAAGCGTAAGTAATACAAAAGGATTATCCATCCTCTTCAGTCTATTCTGCCTTAAACCCATTTGACAAATTCTAAAAATGAAACACTCGATGACCCATAATAATTCAAAAAATGTAGTATTTAGAGAATCGATAGCGGCTCTCTTGTGAGAAGACCAAAGTCTAGATATTATTAGGGTAAGCATTTAACCAAGAGGAGGTCTCTATAAGGTAAAAACCGGTACGTAAAACAACCTTCCTTTGCTCAAGGCAAACTGTCAGAAATGATGGGGCGCAAAGCTAAAGGGACTTAATTTAGGGTTTAAATATCTTAAAAAGTCAGCCAGTTACCAAAGGTCATTGCCCGCGGAGAGAGTAATTATGGAAGGTCCAAAAAATTATATATCATGGATTGGTTTCATTCCCCTTTAGTCTATAAGTTGTCATGGTCGATGGCTTATAGACTTTTTTTATTTAAAATAATTAATTTACACTCAAAGTAATTTTAAGAGTTTTTCCTACAATCAGTTTTTTACTTTTCTTTATTCCATTCACTTTACGAATTGCAGAGACAGAAGTATTATACTTTTCAGCAATACTAAACAAACTCTCTCCACGTCGTATTTTATGTAAAGAACCACGATTTTCATCCTTAGCGTCTTTTACAGTAACTTCAGGAATTCTAATCTTTGTACCCACTCTCAAAAGTCTTCCATTTTTAATATTATTTTCTTTTTTAAGCTCAGAAATAGGAAGAGAGTATTTTTTAGCAATTTCAAATAGAGAATCACCCCTTTGAACAATATAATATTTATTGTTCAAAGATTGAGTATTCATTGAGACCTCGGACCTAGATTCTTTAGTCGGAGCAACAGTACTTTTTGCTTGCGAAGTTCTTATACTTGAAGGTGTTCTATCCGGAACTTGCAATCGCATACCGGCTCTGAGTTTTTTACCGCGGGGAAACTCATTGATATCTCTAAGATAAGCCACCGTAGTTCTATATTTTCTTGCTATTAAATATAGACTATCACCACTACGCACACGATAGCTCTGAGTATCAACATCCGCTACAAATTGAACTTCACTAGCTACACTTTCTTGAGCTGCAATCAATGCTTGGTCCTTCATTTCTGGAGGAACTCTTAAAACTAAACTTTGACCCTTTAAGGGAGCGACCTCTCCTTTAAATTTTGGATTCAAGGCTTTAAAATCTTCATAGTTTACATTCATTTTCTCGGCCATCACTCTTAAGTTTGTAGGATTCTGTACTGTGATTTGATCAAACTCAATCGGACTTAAATAATCAATACCTTCAAAACCATATTTTTCTGGACTCTTCGCTATCATTCTTGCTGCTAAATATTTAGGTGTGTAGTTTTTTGTCTCACGGGGAAAACCCCTTTGTTTAGACAACTCCCAAAAATCACGAGTATAATGTTTCATAACTAATTTTTTAATACGATTTTCACCCGCATTATAAGAAGCCATCGCTAAATACCAAGAACCGAAAACACTATAAAGACCTTTAAAATATTCTGCTGCAGCTTGTGTCGCCAAAACAGGATCTCGTCGTTCATCAACAAACTTGTTGATCTCAAGTCCATACCTCTTGCCTGTTCCACGGATAAACTGCCAATAACCAACGGCTGCAGCATGACTTGTCGCTGAAGAGCTAAATCCCGATTCAATTAACGCAATATAGAATAAATCAGGTGGCAATCCATTATCTTTCAAAACTTTTTTCATTAACTTTTCATAGCGAGTCGACCGTGCTAAATAGCGCTCCATATGATCGCGCCCACGACCCTGAAAATAAGTTAACCATTTTTCAACAAGTGGATTTTCATCACTTGGAATGGACTCAAACTCAGGCTCACTTTCATCAATACCTTGAGCTTGTGAAAGTCTAAAGGAGGATAAAGACTCTTCTGAACCGTCACCCACTTCATTTTTTGGAGAAGCGCTTTCTGTCCCTTTTTGAGTTCCAAAATGTACACAACCTACATTGTAAAATAAGACAAAGGCCATCAATAGCCGTAAATTCATAATTCCTCCTGATAAATTAAGTCTACAAAAACCACTTGTTATTATCAATCCACAAGGCGGACTTCCTAAGATCTCAGACTAGCTTTGGACCTAAGGCCAGTAGATGAACTCATTAAATTAATACTTTATAGAGTTCAAGGTAAGTTTACCTTTTATTTATAATGTTGTAACCTTTTTAGGGACTTGCCGCAGGGCAGTGATTTAAATTGAACCCGCCACAAATTGAGACAAGAAATACTAGACCCTAGACCTCTTAAGAATTCTAACAGATAGACGATAAGAGACTTGATGACAGCTTACACAAACTGGCATTTTTACGATGCCGAAAAAGAAATTAATTATGAATTTTCCTCATTAGAGGAAGCGCATGATTTTTTAAAATCACACCCTCAGGCTATGGAATTATTTTGCTGGAAAGAAGGCTTTTCAGATTGGAAAGCTGTTAAAGAGACCCACGATTTCTCAATACTTTTTTATCAAGAAGAAAAAATATCTAAACCGAAACCTCCACCCCCTCCACAGCGTCAAGCAGCAAATCCAAATCATTTTGAAATCAGCGAAAATTTACCTATTCCAGAAACAATACTTGTTCCAATAACACCAAAAGCAGAAGAAATTCATATTGCTGATTCGAAGGCTGTTGCTGTTGCCGATTCTGATGCCACTTCTGACACGGATTCGAAGGCGGAAAAAGTAACTGAAAAAGAAAATGCTTTAAAGCTTGTAGCCGCAGAAGTAGAAATTGAAAATCCAAATAAAGAAGAAACTAAATCCCCAGAAATATTAAAAACACAGGAAGAAATCAAAGTTCCAGAAACACTAACAGTTCCCGAATCCCCCAAAGCTCCTGAAATATTAAAAGCACCTGATGAGCTTAAAGCTCCTGATGAACCCAAAGTTCCTGAAAAACTAGATGCTTCAAATCGAAAATACGAAAGACATGATTTAAGGTTTCGAGTTATTTTACGAAGCCAACAAATTACATTTAGAACATTTTCAAAAAATATTTCATTGGGTGGAATTGCCACCGAGCATCCTATTCCCCGGGAACTAATCAATGAAAATTGTACTATTTATATTGCAAACACAGAAGGCGAAGAAAATATAAAATTTAACCTTCGTTTCGCGACGGAACGCCAAGATACAAAATATTTCTTTTTTACAGAAATCTCTGCAACTTCACAAGCAAAACTAAAAAAGTGGATAGAAGCTCGCTCTAAAAAAAGTAAAATACCCGCGTAATTGAATCGGCAATAGATACAATTTATTTTTTTGATTGAAATTGAAATGGATATGTCACAATTGTGGACTGACCATTTGCCGCTTGTGGCCACTGAATGTCTTTAATTACATTCTTTACACAAACTTCAAGAGTAGGAACAATTACTGACGTCTTTGTTAATTCAACGAATGAGGTTTTACCCTGTGGAGAGATTCCCCATTTGTAAACAATTCGGCCTCCAATTTTAGACTGCGTAGCAAGGGCTTTTTCATAACAGGTTCGAATATCTCTTTTATAATTCGCCAAAGTTCTGCGAATTGATTCTTTATCAAGACCACCTTGAACATCTTCATTATCACCAGCTTCACCCGGAAAATCACTAGAGGCACTTCCGCCGACTCCAATACTAAAATCACCTTCTTTAAAGGTTCCTCCGATTGAGCCTTTCCCCACTTCTGATTTATCCTTAAAGTTGAGATCCGATTTCAAGCCTTTTAGATCCTTTCCCACCCCAGATCCTGTACCTTTTCCGACAATGTCTCCAGCCAATCCTAAATCAACTCCCGGTGCTTTATTTACTATAACTGTTCCAGTTGCAGAGGCCAAGGGAGTCCCCCCACCAGATAATTTGACATTATCTGCTTTGATGGCTGTAGATTTATTTTTAAACAATCCACCGCCAGCAAACAAACCCACTTCCGTGATTTTTTTGGGGCTACCCTCTTCTTTTCCAAATTTTGGTTTTCCCAGGTCTTTACCTTCAGCTGCAACTTTTTTAGGTGGAACTTTTTTGATTGGCTTCTCTAAATCTTGAATTTCTTCTTTTTTTACGACTTCTGGAATAGGTGTTTTTAATTCAGGTTTGATCTCAGGTAATGGCTCAGGTTTTACAAGATCAACAGGATCAGGCAGCTGTTGAGGAGGCGCAACTTTGATCTCGGCAACTCGAATTTTATTTGCATCAATCGGCTCAACAAAAGGAGGCTGTGACTTGATCCAAAACAAAAAAAGTGCAAATAGTATTAAACTGATCAACCAGTTCCGATAAAAAGGATCGGCCCAAACTTGATGATCAATCTTAGGTACATCAATTTGGGGTACAAATCTGAAATAGTAATTCATTTCATTTTTTTTAACATAAACAAGCTCACCTCTAGAAAAAGAGAGCCCACTGGCATACGAAGAATTTTGAAAATCTTTGGATATTATTTTTTTAATTTCAATTTCCGATGGCCCATCTATTTTTGCCATATCCATACCAGCATCCAGATGCCATGAAATTTTTAATCGAGGGTCTGATATCAAAGGTGAAAAGTTCGCGTTTTTGGATCTTAATTTAAAATGGTTCACTTGACTTACACTGTCTGTTTCTCCGTTAACAGTTATTAACTCCATCAAATAGGAATTTGTGATTTTCGAACCATATTCAGAGTTACTATAGCTTTTATCCTGTCCTGATTTTTGGATTGATAACAAATGATCTTTAAGGGCCCCTCCATGCAAAGGCGTAGCTGTTAGAACATCTTCAACCCATCTAAACTCTACATCTCCAATTTTGAGTGGCTTATCACCTAAAACTAAACCTGAACCTATAGCAAGATCAGCAATTTTTTTTTCATGCCCCTTTTCAGTGGGAGAAATTATAAAAACTGACCATTCTTCAACGCCTTCACCAAGATCCAACTTTTCAAGCATAAAATGAACTGGATTAATTTTTGGAGCTCTTAAAATAACATCACAAACTGGCGATCGACCCACGATAATTTGCGAACCTTGTATTTGAGTCCTAACAAGCTCATGTCCATGAATTGATATAGCCAATAATTTCATTTTTAAAAATCCCTCTATTTTTTCGCTGGCACCTGATAACTGGGTCTCCGGTCTTTTGTTACACCATGAAAATCATTAAAATCTTTTCGTTGATAGAGTACCGTATCCATTGTTGGCTTTTCTAATCCAATCTGAAGAAATAAAGTTGGAGTCTTACGTTCTCCCTCAATAATTTCAGCTTCAAAATCAATAACTTTTGGATTGTTTTTTGTTGTTTTAACATTTGTACTTTCTTCTTGGACAACTTCTTTATTAGTAATTTCTGTTGGAGTTTCAATTTTGTCTTGTGCTAATGAAGAAAATGAAAAAGATAAGCAAAAGCAGGTCCCAATGAATATTAATTTCATTTTACATTCTCCGTTTCTGCGCCAATTTGTTCCCATTTTTTTAGCAATGATGTTTGATCAAATTGGGATAATTCACTAAATAGATACTCAACTGCAAATTCATTTGAAATAACAAGTAAATTCATTCTAGACTTAGCCTCAAAATACTCTTCCGTTGTGATTTCTTTATTGTTTCTGAGTTGATCCAAGATCAGAAAACTTAAAATGAATCCACGACTGCCGATTGCTTTTTCAACAGGTTCAATTTTTGAATTTTTTGGCCAAGGCCATAAATCAAGATTCATCAATCGAGCATTTTGTGAAATCTTGTTCGTCATCTCTTTTTCTATATTTGTGCGAATTTTATCATACTCAGAAGATTGACTTGTAAACTCACTAGAAAGTTCACTTAATTTTGATGCATACTCAGATTTCATGGCCTCATCTAAATCCGGAGGAACAGGCGAATTTACAATTGAATCTGCTAATGATTTTTCAACAGTAGAGGCTTTCTCTAGAATCAGAGTCTGTCTTTGAAAGTTTGTATTTTTTAAGTCCTCAGCAATCATTTTTCGACTTCTACGTACTCTATATATTGCATCTTTTAAATAGTTTTCAAACTTTTTTGGAGAGAAAGCAGGAGTTGGAATAACAATTTTATCCAAATAGGCTATTGATTTTGGATTTTTATTTTTCATTCGAACAGGAATGATTTCTTGCAAAATTAATTCATCATTTGGATCCAAATCAGGCTCAGACTTTCCTTGTTTAATCTGATGGGCTAAAAGAAGAAAACTTTTTTCTTTATTTGATTCAAATTTAGATTTTTTATAAATTTCAATATATAAATCAGGTTTTGTTACAACTATTAATCCCAAATAATAATCACGCTCACTCGGATTCAACGAAAGCAACATCTTAAACTCGACCTCAGATAAATTTCGATTTTGTGCAAATATAGAAAATAAATATTGATTTTTTTGATCCGGACTTAAAAGAGACGTTCCGTGATCAACATAAAGGGACTCTACTTTAAGCCAATCCATATTTTTCATTAATACGGACTGCAATCGAAGGGTTGTTTTTCCAAATGTTTTATTAAATCTACTATCGAAATTCATTTTTTTTAGTTCTGCATAAACTTTTTCAATTTCTTTTCTTTCAAGCAGTCGATCTAAGTAATCCAATTTAGCTGCTGATGTTTTTTCTTGATCTGTATTTGATTCTAGAAACGAAGAAATATTTTTTTCATAGTTACTAAAATCATCTTTATTAATACTTACTTCAGCAAGACGAATATAGGATTCACTGATCAGTTTTTGGACTTTCAATCCATTTTCATCTTTAGGTAAAATATATTTATTTTCAACTACACCTTTAAAATCACCACTTTCAAATTTAGCATACTGTAACCTGTAAAGTGATTCCGATGTATTTTCTTTTTCATGAATTTTTACTAACCAAGGTAGTGAAAGGGCATATTGCTTCTCTTCATTTAAAAGAACCGTCAATCTTTTAGCTAAAATTAACCACTTATCCGTATTTGGATTTTCCACAACAT